>NZ_BAAAFC010000004.1 GCF_039523335.1 Marinobacter szutsaonensis
CATTTTCGGCATCGTAGTTCTCCTGTTTCGGAGTTATCGATGCGTGTCCATTAGATTGGGGGAAGTCCAGAACAGACTTAAGCGACTTGTTATACCTATTTGCGGAGTGACGCATGCGCTCCGACCATGATCCCCATGAAACTGAGTAGAGCAAATACACCCACCAGCAGGAAAGGAAGCGGGTCAAAGTCTGGGAAAAATAACCTGTAAGTTCCAGCAATAATTGAAACCGCTAAAGCGTGTGCGTAGGGGTTGCAGTTAACCCGAATCGCAATGAGCTTGCCCACGAGAAAACCAGTCACAGCGATTGTCACTGATAGCGCGAGATAGATGGCTGAGTAATCTGAGACGGGCAGGAACGCTGAAAAAATGTTGCTGACCACAGTCAGAGATACAATTTTCATTACCAGGCCTAGTACAACAAAAGCCCCCACCGCAATGAGGATTTCTTTTACTTCGAGTCCCTTCATAGAAGCCTAATCACAAAGGTATAACGCCAATGATAAGCGGCGCCCGACTAGGGCGTCCGGTGGAGGCCGCAGGCCGGAACGAACTTAATTGACTGGTTATGTGGCTGAGTCATCGAGCTTTTTCCTGATGGCCGGTGCATCCATATATCTTTTGATGACACGCCAGTTTTTCTCCCCGGCCTGCATGACTGAGATAGCGCCCACCAGTATGCCGATCAATCCTCCTCCAGCTAATAAAATGGCTGGATTCCCCGCGGACTCATACCACTGAAAAAAGGCCGCCAGGATGAGAACGCTTGCGATCCACAAACCCAAATTGAACCAGGATTTTGTGATGATGGCAGGCTTCGTGTCCTCAATTTTTTTGAGAACTTCCCGGAGAATCTTCGTTTCTTTTTCGTCGCTCACTCACTCTCTCCATCACACATAACGCCAATGATAAGCGGCGCCCGACTAGGGCGTCCGGTGGAGGCCGAAGGGCGGAACGAACTTGATTGACTGGTTAAATGCCGTACTCACGCTCCACCCTCGCAATACGAACCCGAAAGCTGGAGTACCATTTTTCGTGGCCAAGTCTCTGAGCTTCTCGGTGCTCTGCGTTCTCTTTCCAATTGGCGATGGACTCCAGGCTCTCCCAGTAGGAAACAGTGATACCTAAATCCTCGCGCACCGACTCCACACCCAAGAAACCAGGTTGGCTTGCAGCCAACTCGACCATGCGGTCTGCCATTGCCCCGTAGCCATTGTCACACTCGGTGCGATGGCTACTAAAAATCACCGCGTAATACGGCGGCTCAGGGGTTTTGGCTATCTCTGACATAGATCCCTCTAGCATTTAACGCTTTT
This sequence comes from Marinobacter szutsaonensis, assembly GCF_039523335.1. Taxonomy (NCBI): domain Bacteria; kingdom Pseudomonadati; phylum Pseudomonadota; class Gammaproteobacteria; order Pseudomonadales; family Marinobacteraceae; genus Marinobacter; species Marinobacter szutsaonensis. The sequence continues at coordinate 1,317 of NZ_BAAAFC010000004.1, forward strand.
GTTTAGCGGCGCCCTGACAAGGGCGTCCGGTGCAGGGCCGCCAGGCCCGAAACGTACTACAACTATTTGTTAAAGGCTTGTGCAGTAAGCGCTCGGTAGCCACTACAGCACCAACAAAATTGTCTGGAAGACGCTCACAACTGTCAGGAAGCCGCCAATGAGGATTAGTCGTCTTTGAGAGAGATCGATACCCTGAATCAGAGCAAAAGTTCCGATCGCGCCACTGAAAAAGCCTCCGCTGAATTGGGAGCCGCCGACCGCATAAATAATCACCAGATAAACGACTGCCAGTAAATACAGCAATACTCGCAGCGGCTTGAACTCAAAACGCTTGTAATAGGCCTGGTCTTCAGGGGAAAGATCTTCCTTGTTCACCGAAAACTCCCTTTAGCCTTTAACGTCCGCCATCACCGGTGTCAAAACCGGCGCGAAGCAGAGGTTTTGGCATCCGGTGCATGGCTTGGTTATGCGCTCTCACGGATGGCACGAATATCCTCGATATCCACCGGCCGTGAGAGCGCAGATTTATACCGGATCAGATCTTCCTTCAGCATAAGGGGAAGCTCAAGACCCAGCAAATGCACCGTCGCATAGCGAGAAAAATCTATGTTGAGCGGAACCCAGGTCTTGTTGCCTGCATCGAAGATTCGCGGCCCCTCAGCGTTACCTACCTCCACTTTGGTGCCTTCATACTTGAACTGGACGTAGGTTAGATCCCAGCCTTCCTCTTGGCGGGGAGCGGCAGCTTTGGACACAAATTCCTGGCCGGCCTCGACCACGGACGAAAAGTGTTCTCCAGAAACGAAAAGGTCGATGTCATTCAGATCACGCTCAGAGCCATACCCCTTTGCAGCGAGTCCTCCACAGATTAGGAAGGGGATATTCCTATCTCTCAGTAACCCCACAATCCATTGGGCTGCTAAATGGTGCATGCCTCCTCCTTTTGCGCATAACGCGAAGCTAAGCGGCGCCACGTCAGTGGCGTCCGGTGGACGGCCGCAAGGCCGGGAACAAACTTAAGCGGTTGGTTAGGCATTACTGATCTTTCTCGTCCATGTTGAATATGTGCCAAGCACAGTAAAGCAGAAAAATACTCCCCACTGCGGACAAGGCCTTCTCACCATAAGGCCCGAAGGAAGTCACGAACAGCGACCTTATCGCACAGAGAAGCCCTTCGTTTCTTACCTGGCTCCCCATGCATGAATCCGCAGTCATGAGCCCTGACAGACCGAAAAATTCGACCGAGAATGCGACTGCACCAACCAGGCAGGCAGCTGTCAGAAGGAAACGTTTTCTTCTCGAACTTCTGCCAACCACAAATGCTCCTGAGAGTCCTTTTATTGCCTAACGTTTCGCGACAGGGCCGCGAAGTCAGTCGCGTCCCTTGCTTGCCTTGGTTAGCTTTATGAACGGAAGATACGCCATAAAAAGGAGCGCAAAACAACCAGTAACCAAAGTCACATAGAATCCCCATCCCAAAGAGTAGCTTTCAAGCCTCACGCCACTTGGATCTTCCGGGTTTACATAAACATCAACAGCTCTGCCAACACCAAAGCTACGTGCCGTGTTCGACGCCATCGGTTTGATAGGGCTGCAAGGTAATTGGGAAATTTGAAGCTTTGACTCATATGCTTCTCCCGCAAACATAAAGCCAACTTTCACATCTGGACAGTAAGCAACCCCTTTCGAACCACTTACCTTTCTGACTTGGGTCGAAACTATTTTTGCGGTCATTAACTCCCACGCATTAAGGTCTCTCACTTTCGTATAACTATGAAACGCAAGCAATAAGCAGAGAAAGCCAAGCACTAGTAACAGAACTGCTAAAAAACTCTTATACAGAAACCATTTCATAAAGTAAGACTAACGCTTGCAATAAACGGCGCCCTGACAAGGGCGTCCGGTGGAGGCCGTAGGCCGGAACGAATTTAATTGCCTTGTTAAATAAGTAGCGAATCCGCCTAATATCAGAGCTTTACCTTAAGAATCTATTTTTTCGTTTCCATCTGTGCATGGAGAAGATGGTTTGTCAGTCCTTCTAATAAGGATTGCTGAGCTGGCAATACCCTTTGCAACCCCTCCTTGTCAGCAACCGGTGCACCTCCGACGATTATGAGAGAGTGCTCTCCGTCTACCGGGAGAGTATCGTTAATAATCATAATTTCTTGGGACGGAACTACATAGACATAGCGAAAGACGGCCCACTTGTTCAAAACTCTTGCTTCACAGTACTTAATATCAATCGGCTCACCATAGACTTCCTCTAACGCCTCAGGAAGGCCAGAGCACTCTGAGTTTAGTTCCTTCAGGCTATCAACTAAAACCGGCTCGCTTTTTTGAACACTTATATTTAGTTTAAATTCAGATTCTAGGGATTGTATGTCATAAAAGAATTCAACCTCTTTTCCAGCTACCTTCTCTCTGATCTGGTTTAGAGTTTCTTTATTGATGGGGCTCCCTTTGGCAAAGTCGTCTACCTCCATCGTTGATGCAGCAGTAGGGCCAACCTGAACCCACCCACTCGGCAGTACAGCATTGAAGCCGAAGTAGCTATTAATCTCAGTTCCTGCAAACAACGGCCCTGTGACAAAAAGCAAACAGAGCGCAAAAAATCTACTATTCATTCTAGAGGATCCCTCATAGGTCCTATTTAACGCCAATGATAAGCGGCGCCCGTCTAGGGCGTCCGGTGGACGGCCGTCAGGCCGGGAACGAACTTAATTGACTTGTTAATGGCCGTTCACCACCGTGGTTGTGCCTGGCACCCAAGGTCCCATGCCTTCTCCCGGAGAGCTTGCACCAACTCGACCGATGGCGAAAGGAACCAGAACGCAAAAGCTGCCGGCCCCTTTATCGTTTGAGACGGACGGCCCCACGACCGGGGCACACTACAAATACCAACACGGCTGGCTACTTTGGCAACCAAACCAGACAGCGAATTTTCCGGCCTTGGCGATCACCAGCATGAGCGGGCTTTGCAACCAACCTGGATGCCAAGGCCATTGCACCGCACCAGCCAAAAAACCACAGGCGCCTGGCCGTTAACGCCTTAGTTTAGCGGCGCCCCGACAGGGGCGTCCGGTGGAGGCCGCAGGCCGGAACGAACTACAACAAATTGTTATATTTCGCTGGGTTTGGCTTCCGGCTCCCGCCGGCCACGCAGTACCAAATATAGCAGCGGCCCTGCAGATACAAACACCGCTGTTATGACGAAGAATGGGATGAGATAGCCCAAACCTTTGCCACGGCTTTTGGCGTCTTGATACATCCAAACACAAGCCAGCGCCGCCAGGATGTAGAGATCAATGACAACCTGAGCGGTGTCTGGGCTGGACATGAGCTGGGCACCGAAAGCCAAAAGTGACTGGTCTGCGCCTGCCATAACCCAAAAGGTGAAGCCCATGAACAGGCAGAGAACGATTAGGGGTAATGTCGATATTCTCATGATCTTCCTTGATTGAGGTTTAAGAAATATAACGCCTGCCAGCATGCGCGGCTACGGAATGGAGGCGAAGCCGCAATGTAGTAGGCGTCGCCGTGACTGGCCTTGTTAGCCACTGCCAGTTTGATTAGCGGCAATTATAGAGGCGGCTTCAATCGCTCCCCACCATGCGGCAATAGCAAGACACGCCGACACGATGATAGAAAATAATCTTGCAACGCGCTCACGCCGTAAACCTGGCCAATTTCGAAAGCTAAGCCTCGCAAAGTAGGCCTGAAAGTAAAACCACAGAACACCTACTGAAAACAAGAATATACCCTGGAGAACGAGCCCCCCAGATCTGTCTTTGAGATAGGCGATAGCGGAGAGTGCCAGCACCCAGCCTAGCCACGAGAACCATAATGGAGCCAGCCGGAGAGCCGCGCTATCAATGATGGCTTGCCAGCCAGCCTCGGTTTCTTTCTTGGTAAAGTCTAGCTCGATTGGCTTATGATCTGCAGACAATCCTGCCCCCCCAAATTGGCTAACGCCAATGATAAGCGGCGCCCGTCAAGGGCGTCCGGTGGACGGCCGTCAGGCCGGGAACGTACTTAATTGACTTGTTAATGGCCGTTCACCACCGCGGTTGAGCCTGGCACCCATGGCCCCCTGCCCTCTCACGGACAGCTTGCACCAACTCGACGGATGGCGAAAGGAACCAGAACGCAAAAGCGGCCGGCTCAATTACCGTGTGAGACGGACGGCCCCACAACCGGTGCACGCCACAAATACCAATACCGCTGACCATTTTGGCAACCCAACCAGACAGCGAATTTTGCGGCCTTGGCGATCGCCAGACTGAGTGGTCATTGCTACTGAACCTGATGCCAAGGCCTTTGCACGGCACCAACCCAAAACTCACAGGCGCCTGGCCGTTAACGCTTTTGTTTAGCGGCGCCCCGACAGGGGCGTCCGGTGGAGGCCGCAGGCCGGAACAAACTACAACAACTGGTTAGGGTGGCTCATGGTAAAAGCTCATGACCCCGGCCCCAACGGCACCACAAAACGCAGGTACGACAATGTCCGATACTCCAGTCGGTAGCAAAATTACTGCTATTACTGTGCCCGTGACCAGACCAGCCATTGGCGCGGCCGCTCGCCTGTCATTTGCGCTTCGAACACCGTTATCAAAAATAGAGTGATGCTGCCTATAGAAATTTCTAAAAACCGGCAGGCGAGTTACCACCAACGACATAAATGGAACGGCGCAAAAAATTGAAAGCGCGACCAACCAAAGATTTACCTCTGGATGGCTGGGGAGCATCAGGATGAATGTCACCCCACTCGCTAAGTACGCCATGAGGGCGAACTTCACATAGCGAAGACTGATCAAAAATGCCCCCTAACGCTTGCAGCATGCGCGCCCATGAAATGGAGCCAAAGGCGCAATGTAATGGGCGTCGCCGTGCCTGCACTTGTTTGGTTTTTTTTCGCTCATTTCTCGCCAAAAATAGCAGGTAAACAGGATACGATAGAAGCATTATGAATACAGCTATCCAGTGTTTTGATACACCATAGGCCCACTTTTCTATCTTATTATCCGGCTCCCTAAGGCCAATAATTACCAAAGCCAAGCCGATCATTATCGATGTAATAAATAATGATATTGGCAATATGGAATTGAACTCATTTCGTTGAAGATTAACAACCAAAAACCAAGCTGAAAATAACAAAAACGACGCCCCCATAGTTATCAGAAAGCTTCGACAATAGAGAATCCATTTCTTCTTGCTTTTCGTCATACTGGAAACCTAACGCCAGTCATAAGCGGCGGCCCGACAGGGACGTCCGGTGGAGGGCCATCGGCCCGGAACAGACTTAATGACATTGTTATAAATTAAACTCAAAAACATGCTGCTGCTTCAGTAACTTGAAACCTTGCGCTTGGTAGAACTTGTGGGTGGCATCGCGCTTTGAATTACTGCGAACCCTAACGGAAACCCCAATTGACTTGGCCCAGAAGATAGCTGCCTCAACCAGTTTAGAGCCAATGCCTTTGCCCCTATATTGCTCATCAACGATTAAGCCAGCGATCTCAACAAAAGGCGCCACTCCGACCCGAACCGCTAAATATGCGTGTAGCCAACCAACGACGGCTTCGTCTGAATCCGCCACCCAGATGCGATGCTCGTTTGAGTTTAAGAGTAGGCTGAGCCCATCAGCAGATCGGTGCTTTGATTCAGCAGCAGGCGTCAGTACCTGCGCTAAACGTTCGACATCATCTTTGTCTGCCAACATGGCTGGCCTGATATTCACAAGCTCTCCGGAAAAGATTTATAACGCTGAGCTTTGCGGCTGACGGTGCCCAGCACCGGCAGTCCGCAACAGTGGCTTGTTAGGCAAAGTTTACGGAACATAAACCAAGCCTACGTGGAGCTGTACAATGCCATCGGTTTCTTCCACCTTCCCTGTGAGCACTAAGTCACTGGGACCTTCACCTTCGGTATACAAATCTACCAACACATCCCAGTGAGATCCCATCCACTGTGCGCATGACGTTTCCCAGGTTTCTTCAGGCAGTTCCACGAGAGTCTCGCCATACTCCGCAATGTAATTTTCAATTTGAGTAGCCAACTCTGGGCCAACTGGAGATACCCCGGTGATTGGACGACTCAACCGATAATCACCCTGCACAAATGCAGCAACCACTTTGCAGAGAATTGGTCTCCAAGAAGCTGCTATGGGGTGAGCAGCGCTTTCATCTTTTATTGCGGCCGGTTGATCATGCATTGGTTCTTATTGCCTAACGAAAGAGGTTAAGCGGCCCTGGCGCCAGCCAGGGTCCGACTTAACGTGTGGTTATACGGATCGTCCTGAATGACTCTCATGTTCCCCTTCATTGGCAGACCACTCCACACTCGGAAGACAACCCTGGAAAGCTATCAGGCAAATGGTTAGCGCGGACGCAGGAGATGCGAAGGCACGGAACAAAGGCGACCACGATCGCTGATTGATCGGCCTTCCCTCAAGAGCCGGGACAGAGCGGTTTAAGCCGGGTCTTAACCGCTCTGTCCCGGCTCTTGAGGGTAGCAGGGAGAGCGCTCAACGGCGATCCGCATTATTTGTTTTCTTGCAGCAGGTTCCAAAACCAGAAAAACACTGTTTACATATACAGTGCATGTCCGATAACCTCCGGAAAAACGGCAAGAAAACCTTTGCACCCTCACCAACCGCTATAACGCCGCCAGCATGCGCGGCTACGGAATGGAGGCGAAGCCGCAATGCAGTAGACGTCGCCGTGCCTGGCCTTGTTAGCTTTCTCCAATTTCTGACACAAGCTTGGCTCGTACATCATCAAGTATCTCATTGATTAAGCTCACGTCCTCGTCGCTTATCTCATGGCGGAAGGTCGGAATGAGCTCCAGAAAATAAAGAAACATGAAAAACCTTTCTCCCAAAATCTCGCAACGATACTTATGGGTCTCATTTGGATACCATTCCATGCGCTCTTCATGGTACTCAAACTCCTCTCGGAGAAGTTCTCCTCTCGTGGCCCTATCCGTCATGATGTCGTCATTTATGATGACGTTGACCAGCTCCGACTCTCTCTCTTTGTTGCCCGCTTTCCCATAAATGTAGGCTAGCAGCAGAATCCCCATTCCATTGCTTGACCAGAGATCGATGCAATTCTCACTGGACTGAATTTCGAACACAAAACTATCCAGAAGACTCTGCGCCTGACTCTCTCGCCCGCTAAGGTAAAGATATAGGGCCAGCCACACTGCTCGGTCTATATGTTTGTAGCTCGTTATCTTGAAGCTACGCAGAAGACTCTTCTTTGAACTGGATATGATCTTGGGATCGTTTGGGTGCTCGTCAATTTTTAGGGTAACCATCGGGCCCAATCTTTAGCTAACGCTGCGATTTGCGGTGAGCGGAGCGAATCCGCAACATTGCCTTGTTAGAGATCACCGATCGAAAAACCATTCGAGCGCTTCCGGCACCTCTTCCTCAGACACTTCCAATATTAATTCTGCGTAGCCATGTTGCTTAACTGAGATCGCGAAAGCCGCCAAAGCAGCACGGCTTATTTCGTTACTCTTTTCTGCACCGATGATGGCAACGGAAATTCGCCCAAGTTCGGCAAGAGAATGAAAGTATTCAGCCACCAGTTCTTCCGGTACAGCTAGCCCTTGTTTGAACCGAGCAACTTCAATTGATGCCGGAAGCGCGAAGAAGCTGACCGATGCCTTCTGCGGATCGCCCGCTAGGCGTTTAACGATCTCAGGCACAGCAGCAAACGACGCCGAGTAGATATCGCCCTGGTGATAGAGGCAACTCCATAGAGAAAACCAAGGCTCCTCATCGTAGGAGGATTCATCAGGAAATACGGAAATCGCTTCCAGCAATGCAGGAATGTTCTCCGCAGTGCCATAGGCGTGATTTAACTTCTCCCAGTTGGGCACGAATTCCCTCTTTGATCTCTAACGCCAGCCAGCATGCGCGGATACGGAATGGAGGCGAAGCCGCAATGTAGTAGACGTCGCCGTGCCTGGCCTTGTTAAATTTGATTCCCCAGGCTCATTTAGCCGCATGTTTACATACGCCACAGACCCTGTAATTCCCAGGACCCCTTGCTGTGAGGCTTTTTAAGCCTTTCGAGTCGTAACATGCAGCACAGTATAACCGCTCGATATCACCATCAAAGTAGTAACAGCCCCTCTCAACTTCGGGTTTCTCTGTCGGCTTTTGCTGGGCCTTCAGTACTGAAACTTCCTCTCGAAGTGCGACTACTTGCTCCTTGAGATCTGCCGCGGCTAACTTTGCATCAGCCAGCTCAAGACTCAAATCGGCCAGGACGTTTTTAATCTCAGCCTCGTTGATGTGCTTGGATATTTCTCGGAGTCTCGAGAGGAGGGCCAACGAATTATTCAGTGGAGAGATAATATCCATGATGTCTCCCGAGGAATTTAACGCTAAGCTTTGGGGCGGCTGAAGCGACGCGTAAGCCGTCCCAGCCACGATAGTGGCGACAACAGCGCCTTGTTATGAGTATTACCGCCGGGCTTCTTCAAAAAACCCGCAGACTCGAAATAGTATTTTGCTGCGCTTTGAAGTGATTCAAACTGCCGCACATTAGTCTTGGCACCACGGTCTTGGTTGTAACACGCATAACCATGCAAAGACTTGACGAAATAAACCCCGTCGAAGGTACTTGGAGCGAAAAAGTGCCAACCATCATCTTCTAGCTCATCGAACACTCGATCTGTACGAAATAGCTCAAGCACTCTGCTTTCATCACCATTCAACTTTTCTTGGATCAAATTGCTGATAGTTGGCATGGACTTCACTCATAACGCTAAGCACACCGGCGCCACGCCAGTGGCGTCCGGTGCTGTGAATTGTTAGGTACGAAACTCCTGGATAAACCCATCATAGATTACTCGTGAAGGGTGCCGGCTCGTTTGCAGTAGTCGCCTTCCAGGGTAAGACCGTACCATTTCTAGTATTTCGTTTTGGCGCTCGGCAAAGCCATTGTCCTTACCCCATGCGACGAGAACGATATCAGACTGCTTGATGGCTTCTTCGATAGCTGCATTGTTTCGGGTGCCAATTTGTTCTCTGCTACCAACGAAGCCATTCGTTTGAATGAAGGCGAATTGATTAACGACTACAAGGCGCTCGACACCTAAAAACTCTTCAAGATTTTTCTCAAAAACCACCCGTTCCAATACTTGTACTGATTTATCTGCAAATTCAACACACGCATAGCTCGGGTTCTGCATTATGGCGCAGACCGTTTTAGGTAGCGCAGAACTTCCTACCTTCGTTGCGCTAAGTCGATAGCGGAACACCGGTGGAGTCTCGCATGAAAAGTCGGCCTCTATTTCTAATCCGGGGCGATGAAGGAAAGTTTGCTTCAATTGTTGTACCTAACGCCAATATTCAGCGGCGGCCTTTGCGCAGCGAAGCGGAGAAAAGGCCGTCCGGTGGAGGCCCGCAAGGGCCGGAACGAACTGGAATGACTGGTTAGGACTCACTTGGTGAACACCTTATTCAGCACCTTGCCAGTTGAGGGGTCTAGCTCGACCTCGAAGCCTGAAAAGTTACCCACCTTGAATGGCGCCTCGCTGAGAATATTCACGTAGGCATCTGTGCGACCTCTACCAATATCTTCGGCCCGCCAAATGAGCTTACCACCCTGATCGTATGCAAATAGGTTTCGCGCGGGTGTGTCTTTCGGAAATGCCATATAGTCATATACAACGACGATTTTGCCATCGATAAATCGAGCTTCCAGCACAGGGTGTTGAGCTTCTAACTCACCGCCCGGATAAATAATCTGGTTTCCTTGTAGCGACAATTTCATCCTTGGTAGTCCTAACGCCGAAGCACAGCGGCGCCACGTCAGTGGCGTCCGGCGGCCGAAGGCCGCGTACTGATGCGTCTGGTTATGTGACTACTATGCACACCATTCTCCTACTGCATCCGAGGATGAAAATCCGTGCATCATGATGTTTTCGGGCGACTCTCCGAAGCCCAAAGCGAACTCATTTTCTGACTCCAGTGTAAGTAGCCAACTATTATCCATGTGCGCGATGGCTATCACTTTTGAACTTTTATACTTCTCAAAATCGTACTCGGGAAAGCAAGCAGAGGTGACAGTAACCGGGATGGGATCAATTACGTGCTCAAAGAGTGCTCGTAATACCTCGGCCAAGTGCTCCTCGTAAGTTTTGCCCTTAGGGGTAATCAGTTGCGCCCCTTCAGCTATGGACCGCTCAATCTTCTTGATCGCTTCAGACTTAGTCATAACTGATTGCGCACATAACGCTGATATTAAGCGGCGCCCATGGAGTGTAACGGAATGGGCGTCCGGTGGAGGCCCAAAGGGCCGTAACGAACTTGAATGCTTGGTTATATGCTGGTGGAAACCAAAATGACCGGGAGTAACAGAATTAAATACCACTTCCAGACCCCATAAAGACCCGCCAGGCGACGATGTTTCTTAACTGCTATGTGATCTGGCAAAGCCCACTGAGGAGGCTCTTTGTAACCACGGAACGAAAACAAAGTCATACCCAAGTAAGAACTTCCTTCTGGGTTAAACCTGAACCCTCGAGGCTTACCGTCTACCACCCAATCCTCTCTGAAGTGCCGGTATTGGTACGAAATAAAGTCATCGAACACTATGCACACGGCTATCCATAGCAGCCCTCCAATTAGGAGATATAGAGGGATCATCACGTTCCTCTCATATAACGCCGAAGCACAGCGGCGCCACGTCAGTGGCGTCCGGCGGCCACCGGCCGCGTACTGATGCGCCTTGTTAATGGCCGGTTACCCGGCGATTTATCCCTGGCACCCAAACCCGAATGCCCTTTACCAAACAGCTTGCACCTAAACTAGCCCATGGCGCGAGGAACCAGAACACGGAACTATCAGATTTTGCAGTGCTTTGCGGGGAGAGGAGTTGAATTGAACCGAAATTTTGAAAGCAACTCCCTGCTCTAATGCCTTAATCCTTCCGAGGCCTTGGCCATTAACGCGAAGCGCACCGGCGGTCTTTTCGGAGCAAAGCGGAGAAAAGACCGTCCGAGTGCCGCGTATTGTTAGCTGATAAACTCAGACATTGCCGACTGGCTTGAAGAGCCACCTGCAAGGCTTGCCTTTACTCCAGTTCGATTGCGTTCTGGATGATTTTGGCTTGCTTTAACTTGTCCAGTGAGCTTTTCAATTCGGATCTCGATACCAACAATAGCTTTCACCAAGCGACTGGTGAATTCGGAAGGAGCATCATCTACAGACCATGGGTTCGCTCTACCGGACTCGTGAAGATCTGTTAACTGATGAAGATGTTCTGTCAGCCAAGCGTGCTCCTGAGAGATGGAAGCTTTGCCTTCTGCATGAACAGCCAGGTAGTTCCATGTTGGAACAACCCGACCTGTCTCCGCTTTTGTTTGATACCACGACGGTGACACATAGGCATCTGGCCCCTTAAAAATCGCAAGAACCGACGCGCCGTTTTGAATTCGCTGCCAAACAGGATTCACACGGGCCACATGGCACCTGAGCGTGCCAAGCGGATGCTCGTCGCTGGAACTAAAATGGAACGGGAGGTGATTTGCGTCGATACCATCACCGTCAGCTATAACCAGTACACCAAAACTATATTCCTTGATGTACTGCTGAAGTTTGTCTTGGTTTTCTTCCCTAAAATGGCCCGGGACTAGCATCTTTAGCATCTCTCTCGGTAGATTATGATACAGCTAACGCTGAGGTAACCGGCGCCGGAGCGCCAGCGGAGGGAACCAAAAGCGGTACGCTTTTGGCGTCCGGTTGACCGACTGGTTATGGCTGCTCATTTCGCCTCACGATTCCGATGACCAACTTGCCACAACCGAGAGCCAACAAAAGCATCAATAGAATCTGGACGACGCTAATGGCTATAAAATACCACTGGTATTTGTCTTGGGCTTCTTGTTTGGCTGACGAGAACTTTTTCAGGAAGTCATCATTTTTCATGAGATTCGAAAGCTGCTCTTTCGACATGAATTCCCAGGTTTCAAGATCCCAAGGCTCTGGACCAAGCACGCTCACGCGAATCTCTTTCTCCATCATTTCCTGAAGTGCGCTTCGGCCTGTTTCCAATACAGATTCAACCAAGTTCACGAGCAAGAAAAAGACGAAAACTGTTAAACAAACTTTGAGCTTCACTCGACTTCCTTGTGGCCATAACGCGGAGCACAGCGGCGGCCCGTCAGGGACGTCCGGCGGCCAACGGCCGCGTACTGCTGCGAATTGTTATGCATTTTGTTGGCGTTCACGGTCTACGGCTGATCTCCACAAGACCAAGTTCGGTAGCAGTGCACCTAAACTAATTTGGTCTTTATCCTGCAATTCAGAGAGTACAATGCTCAGTGGATAATCTTCGGCGTTGGCCACCTCGGACACAATCTCCTGGGTGTTCAGCGCAACTTTATCTTTGACTGATTGCCCAACCCATTCTGCAGAATGTTTCCACCAATTGGCGGCAGCATTGACCACTGCAACGACTGTGAATTTTTCAGAATAACGTGGCCCAATATCAAGAGCGCGCTTTTTGCTTACTCCGGTAAGAGTCAGTGTGTCGGTCAAATACTGCTGTATGACGGAGAAACCAACGCCAATAAAATACTCTCCGCGATCAGTGAGACCGTCTGACTCGGGGTCAGCAGACACAGCAATCAGCCTTAGAACCTCAGCCAATTTGCTATCAATGGTAGCCAGCACTTCTGACATTAGCTGCATTTCACGGTCGGCATACTCATCGCCTGCTCTCAGATACATTCCAAACACCCGATTAATGCATAACAGCTAATTATACGAACGCGTTCGTATATCACCCGTTCGTAAAACTCCATCTTAAAACTCTCAATATTTTTTCAAAAATCGTTTCAAAAACAGTTTCTTGAAAGCAATCCACCACGGCTACCGCCGGAGTTATACGCCCGTCTTCGAGCCACCCCTGCTCACCGTTGCGGGCGTATAACTCCGCCCATCGTTTTCCATCTTTCCAACCCTATCAGATAGTTACATTGATTTCTCATGCGATTTTTGGAGTTTTGCGAACGCGTTCGTATAACTCCGGCTAACATTCGCATCTTGACATCTACATCCAGCGAATTACTGTATATAAAAACAGCATTATCAAGGATGATTGGATATGGATATCCCCTCCCCTCTTCCAGCACAACCAACTCGCTTCCTGGACAAGGTCCGGAGCTTTATCCGTCTGCGCGGCATGGCGTTGAAAACCGAGAAGACCTACCTGTTCTGGATCAAACGGTTCATCCGGTTTCATGATCGGAAACACCCTGAGGCCATGGGAACGGCCGAAGTGGAAGCGTTTCTGTCTCATCTTGTTTTGCAGGCAAACGTCAGTACTGCCACCCAGCGAGTCGCACTGAATGCACTCGTGTTTTTGTATCGTGAGTTCCTGGGGCGGTCGCTGGAAGACCTCAGTTTTGAACGCGCGAGGAAGCCCAAGCGGTTACCCACCGTGTTCAGTCCGGAGGAAGCAAAAGCAGTGATCAGCAACCTGGAAGGCGAATACAGGCTTGTCGCCATGCTGCTCTACGGCTCTGGCCTGCGTATCAATGAAGCGTTGCGTTTACGGGTTAAAGACGTGGACTTTGATATGCAACAACTGATTGTCCGAAGCGGCAAAGGTGACAAGGACCGGATTACTTTGCTGCCGGATCGCCTGATCGAGCCCCTGCGGCAACAGATCGATTCTGCCCTGCACCAGCATCAGGCGGATCTCCTCAAAGGGGTCGGTTCGGTCTATTTACCGGCGGGGCTTGCTCGAAAGTATCCGAACGCCAACGAGGAACCTGCCTGGCAGTATGTTTTTCCCGCCGCGGAGCTTTCCCGGGATCCGCGCTCCGGCGTCCGGAGGCGCCATCATCTGCTGGACCGGACGGTTCAGAAGCATTTCCGGCGGGCCATCCTGGATTCCGGCATTCGCAAGCACGCGGGCAGCCACACCTTCCGGCACAGTTTTGCGACGCGCTTGCTTGAGGCCGGCTACGATCTTCGCACTATCCAGAAACTTCTGGGGCATTCGGACCTGCGAACCACGGAGGTCTACACCCACGTTGTGCGTAAAGGCGGCTTCGGTGTACGGAGTCCTGTTGATTCTGTTCTCTAAGATTCCCGGTTGCTGGCCGGTATCCGTTTGATGTGAATGTGAATGTGGCTGACCAGCCGGATGGCCGGGCGTACAGAAAAGCAGAGGCAGTGGGGCCCCGGGGGCCTCACTGCATGTTCTGGTAAGCGTCGTCTGTGCGGGCGGCCATCACGAAGTCGTTTTTGTGCAGGCCGCCGATCTTGTGGGTCCACCAGCGTACGGTGGTCTTGCCCCACTCCAGCAGGATGGCCGGGTGGTGGCCTTCTTCTTCGGCCAGGTCTGCCACCTTGTTGGTGAATGCCTGTGCCTGGGCAAAGTTGCGGAACTTGAACACTCGCCGGAGCTGTTCCTCCCCGTCCAGCTCCACAATTTCCCAGTCGGGAACGGATTTGATCAATTCGGCTTTTTCGTCTTCAGTAACTTGCGGTGCGTCAGCGCTGCAGGCTTCGCAGGCTTGCTGTTTAAGATCACTCATTTTCACCTCCTTTTGCCTCTTCCCTAACCATGGGTTTCAGCATTCGTTTTATCAACCCGGCGCTTGAAATCCGGCCCTGTTCAGAATACTGTATATTTAAACAGTATTGGAGAACTTTCCCCATGAGTGAGCTGCTGAACACACTGATGCAGGATGCCCGTGTCTGGCAGGGGCACCGGCACCATCAAACCACACAACCCTCGGAACCCACCGGCTACCAGGTGCTGGATAACCAGCTGGGTGGTATTGGCTGGCCGCGGGGGGCGCTGAGCGAATGCCTGCTGGATGCCCCCGGCATTGGCGAACTGCACCTGCTGCTGCCACTGATGCAGCGGCTGACGCAAGCGGGCAAAACGGTGTTCTGGCTGAATCCGCCCCATACGCCCTATGCTCCGGCGCTGGCACGGGAAGGAGTGGATCTGGATCAGGTGGTGATGATTCATACCGAAGACGCCGGCGATTTCCTGTGGACCCTGGAAAACTGTCTCCGCTCCCCGGTTACCGGTCTGGTTCTGGCCTGGCCGGGCAAACTGGCCACCCGGGAGGTGCGCCGACTGCAACTGGCCGCGGAGGCGGGCAGCAATGTCTGTGTGCTGTTCCGGGAACGCAAATATGCAGAACAGAACTCCCCGGCCGCCCTGCGCCTGGAGCTGACCCCGGGTGATAACCGGGATCTGAAGGTCAATGTGATCAAGCGCCGGGGCAGCTGGCCCGGGCAGCGATGCCACCTGGCCATGGCCCACCGGGCAGACCTGGCATTCCGGGAAGCTCCCCGGGTGGTGCAGGGTCCCTGGCAACACACACAACGATAGGGTTTCCATGCTCTGGCTGTACCTGCACTTTCCGCACCTGCTGCTGGACCATATCCGCCGTGACCGGGAGGACTCGCGCCCCCTGGTGATCGTGGAAGGCTCCGGTCAGCGCGTTATCCAGGCCTGCCCGGATGCCCGGGACCAGGGCGTGTGTGCCGGCATGCGCCTGAAAACCGCCATTAATCTGGTTCCGGAACTGGGCATGGTGCGGGCACAGCCCGAGCAGGAAGCCCGGATACTGGAAGACCAGGCCCGGTGGTTGTACCGCTACGCCGCCCACATCGTATTGGTGCCACCCGATGGCCTCCTGGCGGAAATCGGCAGCTTGCAGAAACTGTACGGCGGCTTGCCGGCGGTCTGGCAAACGGTGGAGCAGGCCCTGAACGAGCACCGGCTCACTGCCTGGATTGCCATCGGCCACACCCCACTGGCGGCCCGACTCATTGCCCGGGCCGGCAAGGGGGAGTGCACGGCGGACAAGGGCCACATCCTGCGGGCCCTGGAGAATATGCCCCTGGTGACAGCGGAGTTTGATGGAAAAACCTGCACCCGTCTGCAACGGCTGGGTCTGAATACCCTGGGTGAGGTATTCGCCCTGCCCGCCCCGGAGCTGGCCCGCCGACTGTCGCCGGAAACCCTGGCACGCATCCAGAAAATCCAGGGCACACGGCCGGATCCGCAAACACCCTGGCAACCGCCCCACTCGTTTCGTCAGCAGGCAGATTTCATTCAGGAAATCGAGCACACCCAGGGGCTGCTGTTCCCGTTGCAGCGCATGCTCTCGGAGCTTGAAGACGACCTGTGCTGGCGCCAGCAGGATACCGACAGCCTGCACCTGATCCTGCGGCACCGGCACGAGGAAGACACCCGTCTGCGCATCCGAACCTCGGGGCCGGAACACCGGGCCGAGGCCTTCCTGAACCTGATCCGCCTGCGACTGGAGCAGCAGCCGTTGCGGGCACCGGTGGTTGCCCTGGCGCTGTCGGTGAAACGCTTCTTGGGGCGGGAAGCCCCTACCGGTCAGGATCTGCTGGGCGAAAGCCAGGACCTGAACGAGGCCTGGCACACCCTGATGAGCCGGTTACAGGCCCGGCTGGGCGAGCAATCCCTGAAACGCCTGTCACCCCAGGCGGACCATCGCCCGGAACGGGCCTGGTCGGCCTCCGAGGTTCAACAGAAGCACAAAACCCGTCTTTCAGCGCCGGAACACCTGCCCCGCCGGCCACTCTGGCTGCTCCAGGGGCCGCAACCGCTGACCGAACCGCCCGCAGCCTGGTTTGCCGGGCCGGAGCGCATCAGCGGCGGCTGGTGGGACGGCCAGCGGGTACACCGGGATTACTACATCGCCCAGCTGCAAAGCGGCCAGCTGGCCTGGGTCTTCCGGGATGTCCGCGAGGGGTGGTTCATCCATGGCTGGTTCGGGTAACGCGATGTCCGGCTACGCCGAGTTCTTCTGCTTCAGCAACTTCACCTTCCTGACCGGCGCGTCCCATCCTCACGAACTGGCGGAGCGGGCGGCGGAGCTGGGCTACACCGCCCTGGCCATCACCGATGCCTGCTCCGTGGCCGGCATTCCCCGGGCCTGGGCGGCCCTGAAAGAAAGCCCGGTCAAACTGATTACCGGCAGCTGGTTCGAGCTGGAGGATGCCCCGGCTGGAGCCGCAATACCTCGTTTCATCCTCCTGGCCCGCACCCGCAAGGGCTATGGTCAGTTGTGCCGGTTGATCACCACCGGCCGGCGCCGGGCGGAGAAAGGCCAGTACCAACTGTTTTTCAGGGATGTGGAAACCCACGAGCTGGACGACTGCCTGTGCCTCTGGCTGCCGCCCACCATCGCCGATGCGGATGCAGATCAGGCCCTCGCCTGCGGCGAATGGTTGCAGCGGCTGTTTGATCTGCGGTTCTGGATTGGCGCCGCCCGCACCCTGGAATCCGGGGAAGAACAGCACCTGGCCCGCATCCGCTGGCTGGCCGACCAACTGCGCTGCCCCATCACGGCCTGTGGCGAAGTCCACATGCACCACCGGGAACGCCAGCCCCTGCAGGATGTGCTCACCGCCCTGCGCCATCACACCACCCTGGAAAACGCCGGCCATTGCCTGTTCCAGAACGGCGAACGTTACCTGCGCCCCCTGCCGGTCCTGCAACGGCTGTTCCCGGAGGCCTGGCTGCAACAGACCCTGCGCATTGCCGAGGCCTGCACCTTCGAGCCCGGCAGCCTGCGCTACGAATACCCGCCGGATCTGGTCCCCGAGGACGAAACGCCCGCCGGCTACCTGAAACGCCTGACCCGCGAAGGCGAGCGCCGGCGCTACCCGGAGGGCACCCCACTCCAGGTCCAGGGCCTGATCCGCAAGGAGCTGGAGCTGATCTCGGAGATGAAGTACGAACACTACTTCCTCACCATCCAGGACATCGTCGCCTTCGCCCGCAGCCAGGGCATCCTGTGCCAGGGCCGGGGCTCAGCGGCCAACTCGGCGGTGTGCTACTGCCTGGGCATTACCGAAGTGAACCCGGCCAACGTGGAGCTGCTGTTCGAACGGTTCATCTCCAAAGACCGCAACGAACCGCCGGACATCGACGTGGATTTCGAGCACGAACGGCGGGAGGAAGTCATCCAGTACATCTACCGGCGCTACACCCGGGAACGGGCCGCTCTGGCCGCCACGGTCATCCGCTACCGCCCCCGCAGCGCCATTCGCGACGTGGGCAAGGCCCTGGGTTTCGATCCGGCCCTGGTGGAACAGCTGCTGGACGGCATCGACTGGCGGGACAAAGCCACCAACTGGCGCCAGCAGATCCTGGACAAGAACCTCACCCGCAACCCGCAGGTAGCGGACCAGTTCTTCACCCTGGTGAACACCCTGCTCGGCTTTCCCCGGCACCTGTCCCAGCATGTAGGCGGCTTCGTGATCAGTTCAGGCCCGCTGGCCCAACTGGTACCCGTCGAGAACGCCGCCATGGAAGGTCGCACCGTGATCCAGTGGGACAAGGACGACCTGGAAAGCCTCGGCCTGATGAAAGTGGACGTACTGGCCCTCGGCATGCTCTCCGCCATCCGCAAGGCGCTGGAGCTGATCAGCGACCAGACGGGTAGGCCCTTCCACATCCAGGATATCCCCCAGGAAGACCCGGCCACCTACGCCATGCTCCAGACAGGCGACAGCATCGGTGTATTCCAGGTGGAATCCCGTGCCCAGATCAACATGCTGCCGAGGCTGAAACCCGAAACTTACTACGACCTGGTCATCGAGGTCGCTATCGTCCGCCCCGGCCCTATCCAGGGCGACATGGTGCACCCGTACCTGCGCCGCAAGCACGGCCTGGAGCCGGTGGACTACCCCAACAACGCCGTCCGCCGCGTACTGGAACGCACCCTGGGCGTGCCCATCTTCCAGGAACAGGTCATCAAACTCGCCATGGTCGCCGCCGGCTTCTCCGCCGGCGAAGCCGACCAGCTCCGCCGCGCCATGGCCGCCTGGAAATCCCACGGCGACCTCACCCCGTTCCGGGAAAAACTCATCACCGGCATGCTCGAACGGGGTCACGACGCCGACTTCGCCGAACGCCTGTACCAGCAGATCTGCGGCTTCGGCGGCTACGGTTTCCCCGAATCCCACGCCGCCAGCTTCGCCCTGCTGGTGTACGTCTCAGCCTGGATCAAACGCCACTACCCGGCAGCCTTCTACTGCGCCCTGCTCAACAGCCAGCCGATGGGTTTCTACTCCCCGTCCCAACTGGTCCAGGACGCCCGCCGCCACAACGTCACCGTGTTGCCCCCGGACGTCAATCACAGCCACTGGGACCACACCCTCGAAGGCCCCGACCGCCACCTGCGCCTGGGCCTCAGAATCATCCAGGGCCTCTCCGCCGGCGGCGCCGAACGCATCCACCAGAACCGTCCGGCCAACGGCTACCGCTCTGCCGCAGACCTCCGCCGCCAGGCCGGCCTCAACCAGCGGGACATGGAACTCCTGGCCGGCGCCAACGCCATGCCCGGCTTCACCGCCAACCGCCACCAGGCCTACTGGCAACTGCTCGACCACGAACAGCCCACCGAACTGTTCGCCGCAGAAGACCCGGATGACTACCAACCGGACCACTGCGATCAACTCCCCGAACCCACCGAAGGCCAGAACGTCGTAGCCGACTACGCCAGCCAGGGCCTCACCCTCCAGCGCCACCCCCTGGCCCTGCTCCGGCAACAGGGCCATCTCCGCTTCTGCCTCACCTCCGAGCAACTAAAAACCACCAAAGCCGGCATCCCCGTCCAGGTCGCCGGCCTCGTCACCGGCCGCCAACGCCCCGGCTCCGCCTCCGGCGTCACCTTCGTCACCCTCGAAGACGAAACCGGCAACGTAAACGTGGTGGTCTGGCTGGAAACCGCACGGCGGCAGCGAAAGCCATTGCTGACAGCCAGGTTATTACACGTTAAAGGCGTACTGGAGAGGGAGGGCGATATTGTTCATGTGATGGCGGGAAAACTCTCGGACCTGAGCCATCTGATTAACTCGTTACCGGTCAGTTCGAGAGATTTTCACTGATCTCGAATCTACACATACCTTCAGGGTCTCGTTTCCGGAATCCCACTGAATGGTATGGGCGCCTGTCAGGGTCTCCCTCCCGGGAATGTTGAAGGCCATGGATGGCCTGAAACAAGCGCACATGGACGTGCTCGTAGCGGTTCCCGGGAGGGAGACCCTGACAGGTGCTTGCACCTTAAGTTAACGGCCAGAAACAAGAAAACCCCGCACAAAGGCGGGGTTTTCTCAAAGCAACGGCAAGTGATCAGCTCAACAACTTGATCATCACACCCGCAGCCACCGCAGAGCCGATAACACCAGCCACGTTCGGGCCCATCGCGTGCATCAGCAGGAAGTTCTGCGGATTGGCCTCCAGACCAACCTTGTTGGAGACCCTCGCTGCCATCGGCACCGCGGATACACCGGCAGAACCGATCAACGGGTTGATCTGTTCCTTGGTCAGCTTGTTCATCAACTTCGCCATCAGCACACCACAAGCGGTACCGATACCGAATGCCACAATACCAAGCGCCAGAATACCCAGAGTCTGGGCGTCCAGGAACTTGTCCGCCATCAGCTTTGAGCCAACAGACAGGCCAAGGAAGATCGTGGTGATGTTGATCAGGGCATTCTGGGCCGTATCGCTCAGACGCTCCACCACGCCACACTCCCGCATCAGGTTACCGAAGCAGAACATACCCAGCAGCGGTGCCGCATCCGGCAGGAACAGAACCACCGCGATAAGAACAACCAGCGGGAAGATGATCTTCTCCTGCTTGCTCACCGGGCGCAGCTGGCTCATCTTGATGGCGCGCTCCTTCTGGGAGGTCAGCGCCTTCATGATCGGCGGCTGGATCATCGGCACCATCGCCATGTAGGCGTAGGCCGAGACCGCAATGGCACCCAGAAGATGCGGAGCCAGAACACTGGACACGTAGATGGAGGTCGGGCCGTCCGCACCACCGATGATACCGATGGCCGCCGCTTCCAGGATGGTGAAATCCAGAATGCCGAGCCAGTCCAGCAGGGCTGCACCCAGAACAGTACCAAAGATACCGAACTGCGCTGCCGCACCCAGGAGCATGGTCTTAGGGTTGGCCAGCAGCGGACCGAAGTCCGTCATCGCGCCCACACCCATGAAAATCACCAGCGGCCCGATGGTGCTGCCGATAACCACCGAGTAGAAGTTATACAGCATGCCATTGCCGTAACCGAGGTCCTGGGCAATGGAGTTAGCCATCGCCATCTCGGAGTAACTGGCCTCCTTGACAGCAACCTTGAAGGCTTCCTTCAGCTCGGGCGTGACCGCCTGGCCGGCCTGATAGGCCACATCCAGCGGTGCGGCGAGCGCAGCCAGAATCTGGGTCGCTTCGCTCTTGAGCGCGAAGTGGATGGCATTTTCCGCCGCAGTCAAGGCAAGCCCTGCCTCCGGGATGTTCGCCAGGATGCCGCCGAAACCGATCGGTACCAGCAGCAGTGGCTCAAAGCCCTTGCGAATCGCAAGGAACAGCAGAAGCAGGCCGATGGCGATCATGATCACCTGGCCGAGCTCGATGTTGAACAGGCCACTACCTGTCCAGAGTGTCATTAATTTATCCATGGAATGCTGGCCCTTATGCGATTGTCAGCATTTCATCATCAGGGGATACGGCGTCACCGACCTTGATGAAGACCTCACCGATGGTACCGGCTTTGGGTGCGCGAACTTCGGTTTCCATCTTCATGGCTTCGAGGATGATCAGCACATCGCCCTCTTCCACGGTGTCACCCGGAGAAACCAGAACCTTGAAGATGTTGCCGCCCAGCGGTGCCACCAGAGGCTCGCCTTCGCCGGCAGCGGGGGCCGGTGCGGAGGACGCAGCCGGTGCCGAAGCAGCACCACCCTCACCCTGGATCTGGCTGATCTCACCGCCTTCGGAAACAGCAACCACGAACTTCTTGCCGTTGACTTCCACGGTGTAGGTCTCGGGGCCCTCGGACTTCTTGGCCGGCGCGGCGCTTTCGGCGGTCGGAACCGGCTCGAACGCATCCGGGTTGCCACGGTTTTCCAGGAACTTCAGGCCGATCTGCGGGAACAGCGCGTAGGTCAGTACGTCGTCTACGGTGTTCTCCGCCAGCTTGATGCCCTTCTCGTCGGCCAGCTTCTTCAGCTCGTCGGTCAGCTTGTCCATTTCCGGCTCAAGCAGGTCCGCCGGACGACAGGTCACGGGCTCTTTTCCGTCCAGAACACGCTCCTGCAATTCCTTGTTCATCGGCGCCGGTGCCGCACCGTACTCGCCCTTCAGGATTGCAGAGGTTTCCTTGGAGATGGACTTGTAGCGCTCGCCGGTCAGAACGTTCAGTACCGCCTGGGTACCCACGATCTGGGAAGTCGGCGTCACCAGCGGAATGAAGCCCAGGTCTTCGCGGACCTTGGGAATCTCGTCCAGAACCTGGTCGAACTTGTCGCTCGCGTTCTGCTCACGCAGCTGGTTTTCCATGTTCGTCAGCATGCCACCGGGAACCTGGGCAATCAGGATGCGGGAATCGGTACCCCGGAGGCTGCCCTCGAACTTCGCGTATTTCTTGCGAACTTCGCGGAAGTATGCGGCGATTTCTTCCAGCAGGTTCAGATCCAGGCCGGTGTCACGGTCGGTGCCTTCCAGAATCGCCACCACGGCTTCGGTGGGCGAATGACCGTAGGTCATACTCATGGAGGAGATAGCGGTGTCCACGTTATCGATACCGGCTTCCGCCGCCTTGATGGCGGTGGCGGTCGACATGCCAGTCGTTGCGTGGCACTGCATATGGATCGGAATATCCAGTTCTTTCTTCAGACGGCTGACCAGATCGTAGGCCACGTAAGGCTTGAGAATACCTGCCATGTCCTTGATCGCGATGGAGTCCGCACCCATGTCGGCCACTTCCTTCGCCAGTTCGACCCACATCTCGATGGTGTGTACCGGGCTGGTGGTGTAGGCAATGGTGCCCTGGGCGTGCTTGCCGGTCTTACGAACGGCCTTGATGGCGCGATCCAGGTTGCGAGGGTCGTTCATCGCGTCGAAAATACGGAACACGTCGACGCCATTCTCGGCGGCACGCTCACAGAAACGGTCCACCACGTCATCCGCGTAATGGCGGTAACCCAGCAGGTTCTGACCACGCAGCAACATCTGCTGCGGCGTGTTGGGCATGGCTTTTTTCAGCTCACGGATGCGATCCCAGGGATCTTCGCCCAGGTAACGGATGCAGGAGTCAAAGGTAGCTCCACCCCAGGATTCCAGAGACCAGAAACCGACTTTGTCGAGTTTCTCGGCAATGGGCAGCATGTCATCAAGCCGCATACGGGTGGCAAGCAGGGACTGGTGGGCGTCACGCAGAATTACGTCCGTAATCCCCAGCGGTTTCTTTGTGTCAGTCATCGTGTCAGCCTTCTGTTAAAAGGTTCTAATCTGTTACCGGGTCACTTCTTGTGGCGTGACCGGTATTGTGCAATCGCCTTCTTGATGGCCTCGGCGGTGTCAGGATCAACCGACGCTGGCGCCTGCGGCTTGGCACGTGGCGTTCTGGCCGGGGTTGCCGGCTCTGGTGGCGCAAACCGTCCAATGAGTTTGGACATGAGGAGTGTCGCGAATACCAGAACAATCAGGAACACGA
Source organism: Marinobacter szutsaonensis (assembly GCF_039523335.1). Taxonomy (NCBI): domain Bacteria; kingdom Pseudomonadati; phylum Pseudomonadota; class Gammaproteobacteria; order Pseudomonadales; family Marinobacteraceae; genus Marinobacter; species Marinobacter szutsaonensis. Next base: position 24,856 of record NZ_BAAAFC010000004.1, read on the forward strand.
ACACGAAGCCCATGCCTGCGATCATCAGATCAACGGCTTGTGACATCAGCTCATTCATATCGAACAGCTACCTGTATTGGTTTGTGTGATTTCCCCGCCTTGCCCGGTCAGACCACTTAGACTAAGGTCTTACAGCCTTATCGGCACAAATCGGGAGGCAAAATCCTGCGTAATTTACCGTTTTCGCCTGCCCTGAGCAACCTGAATGAGTTTTGCCATACGCGCTTTCCGAGGTTCACGGCCTGAAATGACATCTTTCCAGGAACCGGACCCGAACCCGATTCAGGCATATCGGACGCGTATTTTCCGCCCCTTGATCCGCCCCTGCTCGAGGCGCTTAAGAGCCTTCGCTGCAAGCTCCCTGTCGATCGCAACAAAGCACTGAAAATCAAACAGATCGATCTTGCCCACAGCCTTGCCGGGAATACCCGCGTCACCCGTCAGCGCGCCCAGGACATCACCAGGGCGCACTTTATCCTTGCGACCACCGGCGATGCAGAGCGTCCGCATGGCCGGAGCCACCGGGCGCAGAGGCACCGCCAACAGGGCTTCGGTGTCACCCCACTGCACCGGTCGCTTGCGGGCGGCTTCCAGTTGGCTGATTTTGTGCCCTTTGGCGGGCGTGCAGAGGGTGACTGCCAGGCCCTGCTCGCCTGCGCGGCCGGTCCGGCCCACCCGGTGCGTATGAACTTCGGGATCCCTCGCCGGCTCGGCGTTGATCACCAGCGGCAGGGATTTGATATCCAGCCCGCGAGCGGCCACATCGGTCGCCACCAGCACCGAGCAGCTCTGATTGCCGAAGCGCACCAGCACGCTGTCCCGATCCCGCTGCTCCAGATCTCCGTGCAGGGCTAAAGCAGAAAAGCCGCTGTCCCGGAGGCTGCCGGCAAGCTCATCACACTGCTGCTTGGTCGTACAGAAGACGATGCAGGAAGCCGGCTGCCGCTCCGACAGCACCGCCATCACCGCCTCGGCCGTGCTGCCTGCAGGAATTTCGTAGAACAGCTCGCGGATATCCGGATTCTCCCCGGACGACTCCGCCCTCACATCCACCGGCTCGCGCTGATACTGGCTGCTGAGTTTGCGGATGGCCTCCGGCCAGGTCGCGGAAAACATCAGGGTCTGGCGAGCATCCGGCGTGTGGGAAAGGATGTCCTCCATGGCTTCCTGGAAACCCATGTCCAGCATCCGGTCAGCCTCATCCAGGACAACCGTGGTGGCCTTATCCAGCTTCAGCGTGCCCTTACGAAGATGGTCCTGGATGCGCCCCGGTGTACCCACAACAATATGTGCCCCATGGCTCAGGGAGCCGATCTGAGGGCCAATGGCAACGCCACCACACAGGGTAAGCACCTTGATGTTCTTCCGGGCACGGGCCAGTTCCCGCAGGGATTTCGCTACCTGGTCCGCCAGCTCCCGGGTCGGACAAAGCACCACCGCCTGCACGGCGAACAGTCGCGTCCGGAGCCCCTCGATCAATCCGATTCCGAACGCCGCCGTTTTCCCGCTGCCGGTCTGGGCCATGGCAATCACATCTTTACCCACCAGGCAATAAGGCAACGCTTTGGCCTGGATCTCAGTAGGTTGTTCGAAGCCAAGCTGCTCAAGATTGGCAACCATGGCGGGTGAAAGACCAAATTCTTTAAAGGAAGACATACAAGAAAATCCCGGGGACAGCCGATGCTGGTTATGGAGGCAAAAACGAGCGCGTATACTACACCATCAGGATACCCGATTTGGTAAATAAAGAACGGAGCTACCGATGGCATCCCTACAGGATCAGTTACTGAAAGCCGGTCTGGCCGACGAGAAGAAAGCCAAGGCCATCCGCAGCGAGAAACGCAAACAACGCAAACAGCAGCCCAAGGGCGCCGTACAGGTCAACGAGGCAGAAATCCGCGCCCGCCAGGCTCGTGAAGAAAAAGCCGAACGGGACCGCCAGCTGAACCTGCAACGCCAGAAAGAGGCAGAAAAGAAAGCCATCCAGGCCCAGATCCGCCAGCTGGTGGAAACCAACCGCCTGGACCGCAGCCGGGGCGAAACCTCCTACCAGTTCGTGGATGGCAAGAAGATCAAGAAGATCCTGGTGGATGACACCATGGTGGATCAGCTCTCCCGGGGCCGCCTGGCCGTGGTTCGCCTGGGCGAAAACTACGATGTGGTACCAGAAAAAGTCGCCCGCAAGATCATGGAGCGGGACGAAGGCGCGATCGTGGTGCTCCATGACCGCAAGAAGGACGACCAGGGCGATGACGACCCCTACGCCGGCTACGAGATCCCTGACGACCTGATGTGGTAGGTATTAGTAATAACTTCCCGCCCGGCGGCGTTGAACTAGACTGCAAAAACAGTCTCTTCGGGAGGAGAACACCATGAAACTGAAACGCTCTCTGATTCACACCGCCGGCGCGGCCATGCTCGTTACCATGGCCAGCTTTCCCCTCGCTGCCCAGGAAGAAGAAGCGGTCTTCGGCCGGGAGCTGATGACCCAGCAGGAGATGCAGGAACACCGCCAGACCATGCAGAACCTGAACACCCAGGCGGAACGGCAGCAATACCTGCAGCGCCACCGGGAACGCATGCTTGAGCGCGCCCGCGAGCGCGGAGTAGAGCTCCAGAACGGCCAGGGCATGATGAATGGTCAAGGCCAAGGTCAGGGTCAAGGCATGATGAACGGTCAAGGCCAGGGTCAGGGTCAAGGCATGATGAATGGCCAGGGCCAGGGTAATCGCCAGGGAATGGGCGGCGGACAAGGCCAGGGCAATGGTCAGGGCATGATGAATGGTGGGCAAGGCAGCCGGGGCGGCAAGGGCGCTGGCGGCGGTGGCAACAACCAGGAGTACAAGATCAAGGGCTCCGGCGGCCAGGGTGGCGGTGGCTGATTGAAGGCCTGCCAACTTTACCGGGAATAAAAAACGGGGCTGAATATTCAGCCCCGTTTTCGTTTACGACTCAGATACTAACCGAATCAGACAGTCCCGCGACGCTTGCGCGCCCACAGGCCCGCCAGAGCCGCCAGCACCATGCCCGGCAGGACCGGATCGAATGGCGAACCCGGTTTGCCTGCGCTGCAGCCCAGGATCGGGCCATCGCCCTCCGGCACAGGTGTCTCGGGAATGGTCGGCACCTCGGCAGCAGTGTTCAGGCCTGTGATCCTCAGAGTGAAGGTACAATCGGTCTCGACACCATCACCGGAACAGGTCGGCCAGGACGAGGTGTCGCCCACTCGAATAGAGGTGTTGATATTTACGTTGGCCAGATCTTCCACTGCGCCCTGTATATAGCCCGGAACTCTCTCGTAGGTCGCGGTATCACCGTCAATCAGCGCATTCATATCCTCAAGCGTTACCAGAGACCCATCTGACGCCAACTCGTACATCCCCTCCTCGCCTTCATCAGACATCCAGGTGGCGTAGAGTTCTCCATTCTGCAATACCCTTGGAGGGTTCGCCGGCCAGTCACCCGGAGCTGCGATGGTCACTGCCTCGCCGTCAATCAGAATCCTGAATTCGTCGTTGTAAACCGTATCTGCCGCTACCGGTTCCAGCGGCAGTGAAATCGCATCGTCTGCTTGAGCAGCCGAGCCGCCCTCTTCCAGTGTTTCTACCAGTGGTCGCACCTTACTGAGATCATAGATCGTAGTGTTGACGCCGTCGGCATCAAAGGACACACCATTGGGATCAAAGACCGTGGCGCTTACTGTCTCGGTGCCGCCATCCTTGAGTACAGCCTCGACAGGCACATCGTTGTAGGTTTTCGGAAATGCCTTCAAGTCCTCCCCATCGGTTGTGGGGTCATCGTAGGCCAGGAGGATAGAATCGTCTGCGGGGTTACCGTTGTGATCGATAAACCAGCCGGTCGGCACCTTGTCTAACGCAAGCCAGTCACCAAATAGATCGGAATACTCGGCTGGAACCACGCCATCGGTTTCCAGGATGTCCTCAGCAGCGACCGTTGTGCCCTCGACAAATTCGGCGATACTGACGCTGAAAAACGGCAGGCCCTCAACCCTGCTGCCCCCGAAAAGACCGCCGGGGAACTTGGACATAGTCCCGATGGACAACTTACCGGACCCATCCGCAAGGAATCCGAATGCCAATCCGTCCTCCGCCGAGGAGGCAATGAATTCATTGCCAATGCCAAATCCGGTTTCAATGCGGAAGCCATTCAGTGCGCCAGCAACAGAATTCGTGGCATCCGTGAGATTGGACAACTTGCCGAAGACCCGATACAGGCTGCCGGTATCATCGGCGGTTACATTGAACACAAGGTCAATGGGCCCGTTGGTTTCAGTGGTTTTCAGTTTGAACCGTTTACCGGAACCGCCCGGCGCCATGCAGTTCATCTCGAGATCGGGCTGCGCCATGATGCAGCCGGCAAACTGATACTCCACCTCATCAATAATCCTGGTGAATTCCTCGTTATAAACCGCAATGCCCAGCCCTTCGACACCGCTGTCATTCACCGGGTCAAACCAGCCGAAGCTTGCAGTGCCAACGGTATCGGTATAAACCAGCGTTTTCCCGTCCACCGGTGGAACCGACAGGTTGTCGGTATTCACGTCCTGCACTGTTGCCCCATGGACCATGGCAGACACCCCGAGGGCCGAATACAATCCGGCTGCAGCCAGTGGTTTCCCTACACGTTTTGTCGTTTTCATTCTGTTTCCTTCAAAAAAACCGCAGGTTGGTTAGTCTCTCCCTTTAAAACTTAGAAAGTCTCCGGCGATGTTCAAATACGATTTCGGAATAAAATCGTCGTTTTGATGCTGAATGCTTAAGGGGATCACCATTTTCGGGACACAAAAAACGGGGCTGAAAATTCAGTCCCGTTTCGTTTACGCCTGGTTAGATACTAACCAGATCAGGCAGTCCCGCGACGCTTGCGCGCCCACAGACCGGCCAGAGCCGCCAGTACCATGCTCGGCAGAACCGGATCGAAGGGAGAACCCGGCTTGCCTGCGGTGCAGCCGAAGATCGGGCCATCTCCATCAGAGGAGGCTGTCGGCTCTTCCGGCTGCACCGGTGTCTCCGGAATTACCGGCACCTCGACATCTGCTTCATTCAGCGCGGTAATGCGCATGGTGAAGGTACAGGATGTATCGACACCGTCACCGGTACAGGTAGGCCAGGACGCCGCGCTGGACACGTTGATCGCAGTATTAGTGTTGACGTTTGCCAAGTCCTCAATCGGCCCTTGCACATACCCCGGAACACGACGAAGCAGAGCGTCTGTATTCTCTGGCGGGGCACTAATGGCGATCATCTCGTCCAAAGTAAAGGTTTCGGGAACCGTGATCGTTTGGTCACCGATCGTTATCTGGGCGCCTATGTACCCGTTCGCAACCTCGTAAATCCCCTCTTCACCATCGACCGTAGGGTCCGGATCCGGATTCCAGGTTGCGAAGGTGAGGCTATCCCCCGTGTGCTCGACAGTCACGGGCGTAGTGTCCCAGGCCTCAAAATCCGCAACGGTATACGCTTCTCCTTCGATAAGAACGTTGAACGTTCCGCCGGTATAAAGACCATCAACACCACCAGCTGCTGAGGGTTCTAACGTCATTGCCGGGGTCGCATCTTCAAACGTCGCGATTATAGGTTGCACGTTTGCAGCAACTGTTGGGTCGAAAGTTACGGAATTCGGATCCCATGTTGAGGCCGAAATCGGGGGAGTGAGGGCGTCGTTGTCATCATCCACCAAAACCGTAGCGTTGAATACCTTTTCGTACGTTTGCCACTCTCCTGTCGCCGGGTCGGAGTAGGCCAACAGGATAGAGTCATTCGAAGGATTGCCATCGTGGTCAACAAACCAGCCCTGTGGCACTTCGCTCAGTGCCATCCAGTCTTCAAATTCATCAAAATATGGCTGCGGAGTCTGTCCGCTTGTCTGCATCACATCCTCTCCAGATAGCTGATCATCCGGAACGAATTCGGCAGTGCTGATGCTGAAAAACGGCAACCCCTCGGCTCTGCTGCCACCAAACAAACCACCGGGGAATCTGCCGTCGGGCCCGACCGGTGCGCCTAGCGCAAGGCCATCCCCAGCCGAGGAAGCGATGAATTCATTACCAATTCCAAAGCCGGTTTCAATCCTGAAGCCGTTAAGGTCACCGCCCGCAGCATTGAGTGCATCGGTCAAATTGGAGAGCTTCCCGTACACCCGGTAGGAATTTTCCGTCACATCATCGGCTGAAACGTTGAATACCAGATCAATCGGCCCATTCGTCTCAGTGGACTTCAGTTTGTAGCGCTTGCCAGAGTCCGGGCCGAGATTACACGGGTCCGCTTCCACCGACTGCGCCATTATGCAGCCGACGAAATCGTCCTCGGGTTGCGGATCCAGGAATTGGTAAACCGCAATTCCCAACCCAATTACACCATCATCATTCGCAGGTTCGATCCATCCAAAGCTGGCCGTCCCCACGGTATCGGTATAAACCATCGTCTTACCGTCGACAGTTTGAAGGTTATCGTCATTAACACTATCAATCGTCGCCCCAAACACCGCCGGCGATAAACCAATCGCAGAACACATCACCGCAGCAGCCAGCGGTTTCCTTACAAAATTTGTCTTTGTCGTTTCCATGATACTTCCCTTGTAAAAAACTGAATTTCAGGCCCAACCCACGTGAACACTAGAAAGACATTCAGCAATATTCAAATAAGATTTTGGAATAAAAGCCCCGAATTGCGTTGACTCAAAACCGGACTCTTCGGCGGTAATCCGCGGAGAGCCTGCTAACCTTTCAGATGAACCCTCTCAATGCCTTACGGAGCCTGACATGGCTGTGCGGGACAGATGGAATTCCAATGAGGAAGGCTCGGAGCCATATCAGGACGCCTCCGCCCTGCCATCTGCCATACCTGCGACAAAATGTCGCAGCACACCCGCTTTTCCGGGCAGCTGCCTCAATCGCTACACCATCACCAACCGGGGTCGAGAACTGGTCCGGGGCACTGCCATTGGCACTGGCGTCAGCGCTGGCACAGTCTGCAAAGCGGGCTCTCTGAATGAAGCCTACACATGCCCCGATCATTGCGTGCTGGTCTGCTCTGGCACCGGGCCGGAGTGGCTGCCGGTTCTGGAACGTGCTCACGCGGTCGTCACCGAACATGGCACCCGCACATCCCACACGGCCATCGCTTGCCGTGAACTAGGTATTCCGGCCATCGTGAATGCTGGCGAGGCGATGACGCGGCTCAGGGATGATGATCCCGTTACCGTTTCCTGTGCAGAAGATGATGAAGGGTTCGTCTACGAGGGTTTTGCGGATGTTCAGGTTACGGAGATAGACCCCAGCACAATTCCCGTTACCCGCACCCGGATCATGCTCAATCTGGCGAATCCCGCAGCCGCCACTCGCTGGCAATGTCTGCCCGCCGATGGTATCGGCCTGGTCCGGATGGAGTTCCTCATCCGGAACCTCGTCGGAGTCCACCCGATGGCCCTGCTCCACCCGGAGCAGGTAACGGACAAGGCTGAGAGACAACGGATTGCAGAACTTACGAAAGGCTGGAAGGAGGCTGGTGCCTTTTTCACGGAAACCCTCGCCCAGGGCATTGCCCGCCTGGCGGCTTCGGTTTACCCGAGGCCGGTCACGATCCGGACCAGCGATTTCAAGACCAACGAACACGTGAAACTGATCGGAAGTCGGGATTTCGAACCATTGGAGGCCAACCCGATGCTGGGCTGGCGCGGGGCCAGCCGGTATTACAGTGCCGAATTTCGCGAGGCCTTTGCCCTCGAGTGTGAGGCGATCCGCATAGCGAGGAATGAAATCGGCATGGACAATCTACGGATCATGATTCCGTTTTGTCGAACCCCGGACGAAGCCGACAAGGTACTCGCTGAACTGGCCAAAAATGGACTGGCACGAGGTGACCGCGACCTTGCCGTTTACATGACCGCCGAGGTGCCCGCCAACATTGAACTGGCGGAGGAATTCAGCCAGCGCTTTGACGGTTTCTCGATCGGCACCAATGATTTGACGCAACTCACCTTCGGGGTGGACCGGGATTCGGAGCGCCTTTCCGAGCTGTTCAATGATCACCACGAAGCGATCAAACGGATGATCGCACGCCTGATCGAAACCGCGCATCAAAACGGCCGTGAAGTGGGCCTGTGCGGGCAGGCTCCGAGTGACCACCCGGAGTTTGCGGCGTTTCTGGTCAACTGCGGTATCGATTTTCTTTCGGTGAGCCCGGACAGCTTTCTCAGGGTGAAGGAACAGGTGGCACAGGCCGAATCCGCAGGAGCGCCGTCATGACCAGCAGGGCGAAACCTACCGAGAGCCAGGGCAGCATTACCGCAGTACGTGGCAACGTGGTGGACGTGGAATTCGGCTCCGCCCTGCCCTCCCGCAATGCCGAACTGCGAACCGGCAAGGACTCGCACGTGGTGCTGGAGGTGCAGACCCACCTCGATACTGCCACGGTCCGCTGCATTGCCCTGAACTCCACCCGGCGACTGGCCCGGGGCATGCCGGTCAGACAGACGGGGGCCGGGCTCAAGGTACCGGTCGGCCCCGCATTGCTGGGCCGCATGATCAATGTATTCGGCAAACCGGTGGATGGTGGCGCGCCCATCGAGACCGCCGAATACTGGCCCATCCACCGCCCGATGTTGCCGCTCGCCGAGCGCACCACCAGTACCGAGATCTTTGAAACCGGCATCAAGGCCATCGATCTGCTCGCGCCCATGGAGCGCGGCGGCAAGTCGGGCATGTTCGGAGGCGCGGGTGTCGGCAAGACGGTTCTGATCAACGAAATGATCAACAACATGGCGGAGCAGTACGAGGGCATCAGCCTGTTCTGCGGCATCGGCGAACGCATGCGCGAGGCCGAGGATATGTACAGCTCAATGAAGGGATCCGGCGTCCTGGAAAAAGCGGTTCTGGTCTACGGTCAGATGAACGAGCCACCGGGCGCCCGGTTCCGGGTCGGCCATGCCGCACTAACCATCGCGGAACACTTCCGGGATGTGCAGAAGCGCGATGTGTTGCTACTGATCGATAATGTCTTCCGGTTCGTTCAGTCCGGCACCGAGGTGTCCGGCCTGATGGGGCGGATTCCGTCCCGGGTGGGTTACCAGCCTACCCTGGCCACCGAACTGGCGGCCCTGGAAGAGCGGATCTGCAGCTCACGCAACGGCAGCATCACGTCGGTGCAGGCGGTCTATGTGCCCGCGGATGACCTGACGGATCCTTCCGCCACCCATATTTTCTCGCACCTGACCGCCTCCATCGTCCTGTCCCGAAAACGGGCCAGTCAGGGCCTGTACCCTGCCGTGGACCCGCTGAAAACCGACTCAAAAATGCTGACCCCCTCCATTGTCGGCCATCGCCATTATCGGGTGGCCCAGGCCGTGCGTAGTACCCTGGCGGAGTATGAGGATCTCAAGGACATCATCTCCATGCTCGGAATGGAAGAACTGTCCCGGGAAGATCGGGCCACGGTCAGCAAGGCCCGGAGGCTGGAGCGCTTCCTGACCCAGCCCTTCTTCACCACCGGGCAGTTCACCGGCAAGGGCGGTCGGCTGGTGCCCCTGGAAAAAACCATCGCCGGCTGCGAGCGGATACTTGCCGGCGAGTTCGAACAGGTCAGCGAGAGGGCACTGTACATGATCGGTGACATCGATGAAGTGGACATCCCGGAGGCCAGCCATGAATCCTGATCAACCATCGCCCCCGGATTCCATGCGCCTTCGTCTGTTGCTGCCAACGGAAGTTCTGCTGGAGCAGCCTGTCTCGAAAATCATCGCCGAGGCGGAAAACGGCGAGTTCTGCCTGTTGCCCAGGCACATCGATTTCGTGGCGGCACTGGTACCGGGCGTCCTTTCCTTCTATACCGTGGAGGGGGAGGAACATTTTGCTGCCGTGGACCGGGGCATCCTGGTGAAGTGCGGTCCAGATGTGTCCATCTCCACGCCCCAGGGCGTCATCGGAACGGACATCACCGAGTTGCAGGCACTGATCGAGGAACGCTTCCTGGAGCTGGATGAACACGAACGTAAGGCCCGCAGCGCACTCGCCCGACTTGAAGCCGGTGCCCTGCGGCGGTTCCTTGATCTGAGGGAAGAATTCCATGGCTGATGACCCCAACACACCGGGGACAGACAAGGACCCCGGAGATCTGGGCCGCAAAGTGGGCCGCCGGGCCGAGCGCAAGCGGCAGGCCCGCGCGAGGGGCCGCCGGACGGCCTGGTTCGGGCTCGGTATGTTCGGGCTGGTGGGCTGGTCGGTAGCGGTTCCCACCCTGATCGGCATCGCCATCGGAGTCTGGGCGGACCGGCGCTGGCCCGGGGAAGTTTCCTGGACACTGACCCTGCTGATTATCGGCGTGGCACTGGGTTGCCTGAATGCCTGGTACTGGATCAAACAGGAGAGTGAGGATGATTGAAGGAGAAACCCTTGCCGGAGTCATACTGGGCTACGGGGCCAGTTTTGCATTCGGTTGCCTGCTGGGCAGCGTCTTTCTCTGGGGACTGTGGCAGACCGTTCGCCGCCTGCCGACAGCTAACCATCCAGCCTTGCTGATGCTCGCCAGCCTGTTGGTCCGGTTTGGTATTACCCTCGCAGGATTCCTGTTGCTTGCCCGGGTGGCCGGTTGGGAGCATCTGCTGGTGGCGGTAATCGGCTTCACCCTGCCCCGGCTGCTCATGAAGCACCGGATTCAGGCCACGCTGGTTGGTGAGGATCCGCAGGCATGACCATCACGCCGGACAGCATTGTTTACTGGCAATGGGGCGATTTCGCCCTGAACGCGACCATCGTGTTTACCTGGCTGGTGATGGCGCTGCTCACCCTGGGCTCCTGGCTGGTTACGCGGGGACTGTCCGAAGACCCCGAACTGTCACGCTGGCAAAACCTGCTGGAAGTGCTGGTGGTCGGCATCCGGGACCAGATCGCCCAGGTCAGCCACCAGCAACCGGGGCCTTACCTGCCCTTCGTCGGCACCCTGTTCCTGTTCATCGCCATGGCTAACCTGCTCAATGTGATTCCCGGTTACATGGCTCCCACGGGTTCACTGTCCACCACCACGGCCCTGGCCATCTGCGTGTTTGTGGCGGTGCCGGTATTCGGCATTGCCAGCAAGGGTGCCGGGGAGTACCTCCAGCATTACATCAAGCCGACCCCGCTGATGCTCCCGTTCAACGTGATTGGCGAGATTTCCCGCACCGTGGCCCTGGCTGTGCGTCTCTACGGCAACATCATGAGCGGCACGGTGATTGTCGCCATCCTGCTGAGCCTGACGCCCTATTTCTTTCCCGTGGTCATGCAGTTACTCGGGCTGCTCACCGGCATGATCCAGGCTTACATCTTTGCCATTCTCGCCATGGTCTACATCGCTTCGGCCACCTCGGCCCATGAGCATGGCGGCCCCGATGAACACGAACAGAACACGCCCTCGAACCAGTAAAGGAGTTGCCTATGGATAGCATTTCCCTGATCGGCATGGTCTCGGTCATCACCGCCGGGCTGACCATCGCCATTGGCTCCATCGGACCCGCGTTCGGCGAAGCCCGGGCCGTGGCCCAGGCCCTGAGTGCCATTGCCCAGCAGCCGGATGAATCCGCCACCATCACTCGCACCCTGTTCGTGGGTCTGGCCATGATCGAGTCAACCGCGATCTACTGCTTTGTGGTGGCGATGATCCTGATCTTCGCCAATCCGTTCTGGGATCACGTAACGGCCGCTGCCGGAGGCTGATCCATGGAGATCAACTGGATCACGGTCTCGGCCCAGGTCGTCAATTTCCTGATCCTGGTCTGGCTGCTCAAGCATTTCCTCTATCAGCCGGTTATCCGGGCCATGGACCGACGTGAACAAAAAATCCGCAACCGCATGGATGAGGCGGACAACCGTGAGCAGGAGGCGCTCAGGGAGAAACAAACCTTCCAGCAGAAACTGGCCAGTTTCGAGAAGGAACGGGAAGAGCTGCTGGAAGAAACCCGCCAGGAAGCGAGGCAGACCCGCAGCCAAATGATCGATCAGGCCCGGGAGGAAACCGCCCGCGTCCGTAGCCACTGGATGCGGGAAGTCAGCGAAGAAAAAACGGCATTTATCGGCGGGTTGCGGCACCAGTCCCTCGAGGTAGTCGAAACCGTTATCCGGAAGGCCCTGCAGGATCTGGCAGACGAACGACTTGAGGAGCGCATCGCCCATACCTTCATCCGCAAACTGCACGAGCTGGATGAGAAAACCCGCGAAGCCCTGGGGCGTTCGTCAGAACCGGCCACCATTGCCACTTCCTTCGAGCTTGATCCGGCCCAGCGAAGCTCCCTGACCCGGGCAGTTCATGAACTGGTTGGCGCTGACCTGGCGGTGAACTACACCCTGGCACCGGAGCTGATCTGCGGTATCGAACTGACCTGCGAAAGCCAACGGATCAGCTGGAACCTGTCCGACTATCTGGAAGAACTTACCGCCAGCGTCGAGAAGGCGTTTGAGCCTATCGAAACCACCGAACCGGAAGCCTGACGCCATGCTGATGCAGATGCTGGACGACACCATGGCCACCATCCGGACCGTGGCACGGGACAACCGGTTCACCCTGCACAGCCAGGAAACGGGGACTGTCCTGCAGGTGGGTGGCGGCATTGCGCGGGTGCGGGGTCTTGCCAGTGTTACCTCGGAAGAGCTGGTGCAGTTTCCCGATGGCGTTCTCGGGGTGGCCATCAACCTGGAGCCGGAGGAAGTGGGCATCATGTTGCTGGGCGACAGTGAGAGACTCAGTGCCGGCATACGGGTGACCGCAACCGGCCGGGAGACCGATACCCCGGTGGGCGACGGGCTGCTGGGCCGGGTGATTGATGCCACAGGTCGGGTACTGGACGGGGGCAAACCGCTTGAGTTCCATGAACGCCGCCCCATTGAACGGCCGGCACCGGAAATCATCGAGCGGGCGCCGGTGACCACGCCGCTGGAGACCGGCATCAAATCCATCGACGCCCTCATTCCCATCGGCCGGGGACAGCGGGAACTGATCCTCGGCGACCGGCAGACCGGCAAAACCTCCATTGCCATCGATACCATCATCAACCAACGGGACAAGGACGTGGTGTGCATCTACTGTGCGGTCGGCCAGCGTGCTACCTCGGTGGCCAAGGTCGTGGGAACCCTGCGCGAACACAAGGCCATGGAACATACCGTGGTGGTGGTCGCCTCGGACGACGATCCCCCGGGCCTGCGTTACATCACGCCCTACGCCGCTACAACCATGGCAGAGTATTTCATGGAACAGGGCCAGGATGCGCTGATCGTCTACGACGACCTGACCCGCCATGCCCGGGCCTACCGGGAGCTGTCACTGCTTTTGCGCCGTCCGCCGGGCCGGGAGGCTTATCCAGGTGACATCTTCTATATCCATTCCCGGCTGCTGGAGCGAAGCACCCACCTGCGCAACGAATTCGGCGGCGGGTCACTGACCGCCCTGCCCGTGATCGAGACCCAGGCCCAGGATATCTCCGCCTACATTCCCACCAACCTGATATCCATCACCGACGGCCAGATCTACCTGTCGCCAACGTTGTTCCAGAAAGGCCTCCTGCCGGCCATACACGTGGGCAAATCGGTGTCACGGGTAGGCGGCAAAACCCAGCATCCTTCGCTGCGCAGCGTCGCCAGCGATTTGCGCCTGGCCTACTCGCAGTTCGAGGAACTGGAAACCTTTGCCCGATTTTCCACCCGCCTGGACGAGGACACCCGTGCCACCATCGAACGCGGCCGGCGGGTTCGGGAGGTGCTGAAACAGCACGAACACCACCCCCTGAGAGCCTGCGAACAAGCTGTCATTCTCTTCGCGGTTAATGCGGGGCTGCTGGATGACCTGCCAGCAGACAAGGTGGGGGAAGCGGAGCAGAAGATTCAGCAGCACATGCTGTCGGCCCTGCCGGAAATCTGCGCGCAAATGGACGTCGGCAAGAAGCTGGATGACGAACAGTGGCAGCAAACCACCGAGTGTATCCAGGACGCACTGGCAGAATTCGCACCTTCTGGAACGGACGACACCTGACATGGAATCGCTCGAGCATCTGCAGAAACAGCTGGACAGCCTTGACGACCTCCGTGGCATCGTGAAAACCATGAAGGCACTCTCGGCGGCCAATATTCACCAGTACGAGCAGGCCGTCCGGGCACTCTCGGGCTACTACCGCACCGTTGAAATGGGGCTGCACGTGGTCCTGAAGGACTTTGATCCATCAAGCTTCGCGTCGGTTTCCGCTTCAGAGGGGCATCGTCTTGGTTCTGTTGTTTTTGGCTCGGACCATGGGCTGTGCGGGCGTTTCAACGAGGAGATCGTGGAGTTTTCGCTCGAACGCATGGAGGGCATTCCGGCGGACAAGGACAACCGGAGAATCCTGGCCGTGGGTACCAGGGCCGCAGGCAGCCTGGAACACGCCGGACAAGCGATCGAGGAGGAGTTTCCGGTACCGGGCTCGGCCAGCCAGATCACCAAAACAGTCGGCCAGATTCTCCTGAAGATCGATGAATGGCGCGAACAGGGCGGCGTGCATTATGTCTACCTGTTCTACAACCGCCACTCCAGGATGCAGGGCTACCACCCCACCGGGGTAGAGCTGTTACCGGTAAACCTCAGACGTTTCCACCGGCTGGAAGAGGAACCCTGGCCCTCCCGCAGCCTGCCCACCTACAGCATGGAGCGAGAAGCACTGTTCCGGCGTCTGTTGGATCAGTATCTGTTCGTGCTGCTATTCCGGGCCTGCGCGGAATCCCAGGCCAGCGAACATGGTGGGCGCCTGGCCGCCATGCAGGCGGCCGAACGTAATCTGGAGGAAAGACTCAGTGACGTGACGATGGACTACCGACGCGCCAGGCAAACGGTCATAACCTCGGAACTGCTGGACCTTGTGGCCGGATTCGAGGCTATTGAAACCGATGCCGGGCAGCGACGCTAGCGTTTACTTTTCCCGGTTCCAATAGACCCGGACCAGATTGGATTCCTTGGTGTACTGGATGTCGAGCTCGCCATCGTATGCCCGCTCGATGGCTTCTCCAGTGCCCCTGGGTAAATGGAGGTCGGTGAACTTCACCACCGTCTCTCCCTCCGGGCTGTCCTCAACGCTCATCAACCGCTTCATGGGGTGTTCGGCTTTTTCTTCCTCGACCTTGTTATGAATGAGCTTGAGGATTTCATCCCGATGTTTCCCCAGAAAAGCACCAGATAATGTGAGAATGCCACCGGGCATATCGTCCCGGATGCGCTCACAGGCCGGACACATCATCTCGTGGATATCTCCGGCCGGTCGCGCCGTCCATTGCCAGCGCCCCTTATGGAACACCGCGTGGCATTCCGGGCACACGGTCGGCTCTTTGGGCTTGCTCCGGGCCATATAGGGGTCATGAATCTCCTCCTTGATGAGCCTGTCCCCACGCCCCCGTTCGGCTACGTCACCATCTTTACCGCTCATATATTTGGCTCCTTTCCCTGTTCGTGCGAAATGTTCCGTTTGTCAGTGCAGCCTGTGCCGCTCAAAGATTTCCCGAACCTCTCGCTCGGTTTCCGCCGGCACAATGACCTTGACCTGCTTGGCGTCTTCGTCGATGTAGATGTTGTCCCGGGGAATACCGGTTGCGATCAAATCATCCCAGGTGTTCTTGGCCTGGTCATGATCGTCGTAGGAGCCGTTTATGGTTTTATTCATGGGTGGACCTCCTTGCCAAATGATTTGCTTGCACCTTGAAGAATAGGCAGGAGGGCGTGAATTGTGCAAATAGTGATCGACCGGAAATTGACGGAGGGCAAAACAGAAGTGCGGGATCTGAAAATAAAAAACCCCGCTCGAAGCGGGGTTTTTTATTTGATATGGCGCGGCTGGGAGGATTATGCGGGCCTTTGGCCCTTCCCCTTCGGGGCCGCCGTCGCGTTGCTCCGGCGTTCCTCAACCCACTGCGTGGGCTTCGGTCGAACCTCTTTCGGTTCAAATCCTCCCAGCAATACATAGCAAAACGCCCCAGCCTGTGGGGTACACAAACTGGGGCGTCTCGACTTTAATATGGCGCGGCTGGGAGGATTCGAACCTCCGACCGCCTGGTTCGTAGCCAGGTACTCTATCCAGCTGAGCTACAGCCGCTTTTAACTTTTTGATCCTCTCCAATCCGGCGAATTGCCTTCGGGGAGGATTATTCGGGCCTTTGGCCCTCACCCCCTTCGGGGGCCGCCGTCGCTTTGCTCCGGCGTTCCTCAACCCACTGCGTGGGTTTCGGTCGAACCTCTTTCGGTTCAAATCCCGTCTGACTTATGAGTACGTCTCAATGTCAGTGGTGCACGAAAGAGTGTTCCGAAATAGTGGCGCGGCTGGGAGGATTCGAACCTCCGACCGCCTGGTTCGTAGCCAGGTACTCTATCCAGCTGAGCTACAGCCGCGCATTGGCCTTTCCTGTTGAGTGCTACCTCAACGGTTCTCTGCCTTCCGTTAAATGGAAATGGCGGAGAGGGAGGGATTCGAACCCTCGGTACGATTGCTCGTACGGTTCCTTAGCAGGGAACTGGTTTCAGCCACTCACCCACCTCTCCTTGAGAACGGGGCGTATACTACCATAATTTTTCTGTTTTCATAGGGTTGACACGAGATTTTTCAGCCTCGATTTACCCGGATATAAAAAAAGCCGTTCGGGTTATTCCTGAACGGCTTTTTACTGATCAACGATTGCCCGGTTCCGGCTCTTCCGAGCCTTTTTCGGACTGAATCCGCTGATAGATTTCTTCGCGGTGTACCGCAACATCCTTCGGGGCGTTTACACCAATACGAACCTGGTTCCCCTTGACTCCCAGAACGGTGACAGTGATTTCATCACCGATCATCAGAGTTTCGCCAACGCGGCGAGTCAAAATCAACATATCCCTTACTCCCTATCCAGAGCTTCTACCTGTTCCGAAAAAAATGCTTTCGCATACTTTTTGTACTTCTTACTTTTATAATGGGATCACTGATCGATCAACAGACGCACATTCCCTTATACGAATACGATTTCTGATAGATTCGATTAATGATTCCCTTATTATGAGACCCTCGGATAAGCCTGGCATCCGCTGGTTCAGGCCTCTTCCTGTACCCCGTTCTTGTCCAGCTCGAAAGCACTGTGCAGTGCCCGAACGGCAAGTTCGAGGTATTTCTCGTCGATCACCACGGAAATCTTGATTTCCGATGTGGAGATCATCTGAATATTGATACCTTCATTGGACAGCGCTTCAAACATCCGGGAAGCAACACCCGCGTGGGAGCGCATGCCCACACCCACGATGCTGACTTTGGCAATCTTGCTGTCGCCAACCACTTCGCCGGCGGTCAGTTCATCGGCAACGCCCTGAAGCACTTCCTTCGCCCGCTTGAAGTCGTTCCGGTGAACGGTGAAGGTGAAGGCGGTCTTGTTGTCCTCGCCCACGTTCTGGACGATCATGTCCACTTCAATGTTGGCGTCACTCACCGGTTTCAGGATGCGCGAGGCGCTGCCCGGGGTATCGGGAACACCGGAAATAGTCAGTTTGGCTTCATCACGGTTAAAAGCAATGCCGGAAACAACCGGTTGTTCCATGGCGTTTTCATCCTCAAAAGTAATCAGGGTGCCCTCGCCTTCCTGGAAGCTGGACAGCACCCGTAATGGAACGTTGTATTTACCTGCAAACTCGACGGAACGAATCTGGAGCACCTTGGACCCCAGGCTCGCCATTTCGAGCATTTCCTCGAACGTGATCCGCTCCAGGCGACGTGCACTGTCAACGACCCGGGGGTCGGTGGTGTATACACCATCCACATCAGTGTAGATCTGGCACTCATCTGCCTTCAACGCCGCCGCCAATGCCACCGCCGTAGTATCGGAACCGCCACGGCCGAGAGTGGTGATATTGCCGTGCTCGTCGATACCCTGGAATCCGGCCACGACGACCACCCGACCGGCATCGAGGTCGGAGCGCATGTTGTGCTCATCGATGTGCTGGATGCGCGCCTTCGTGTGGCTGCTGTCGGTGCGGATCCGCACCTGGGAACCGGTGTAGGAACGGGCATCACAACCCCGTTTCTGCAGGGCCATGGTCAGCAGCGCAATGGTGACCTGCTCACCGGTGGAGACCAGTACATCCATCTCCCGGGGCGTGGGCTCTTCCATAATGTCATTGGCAAGAGCAATCAGGCGGTTGGTTTCGCCGCTCATGGCGGAAACCACGACCACCACATCGTGTCCTTCCTTGCGGAACCGGCATACCTTCTCGGCAACCGCTTCTATGCGCTCGGTGGTTCCCACCGAGGTACCACCAAATTTCTGAACCAACAGAGCCATGTCTTTCCCAAACTCCGATACGGGGCTTTGCAGCGGGGGCCGGCCCCGCCAATCAAAAGAAAACGGGCGGGATTATAAACCCCAGCCCGCTTCCAAAAACAGTTGCTTAAGCGATATTTTTTTCAACCCAGGCCGGCACACCGTCCAGGGCCTCCGCCAGCTTGGACGGATCGTTGCCACCGCCCTGGGCCATATCCGGTCGGCCACCGCCCTTGCCGTCCACCTGGGCCGCCAGGTGCTTCATCAGGTCGCCGGCCTTGATGCGATTCGTGGCGGACTTGGTCACGCCGGCCACAAGAATCACTTTGCCATCCTCGACCGTCGCCAGCACGACCACGCCCTCACCCAGCTTGTTCTTCAGCTGGTCAGCGGTTTCCATCAGGGCTTTGCGGTCTGCGCCTTCCAGTTCGGCGGCGACGACCTTGAGACCTGCAACTTCCAAGGCAGAGCCGGCGAGATCAGTGCCGGCGGAACTGGCGAGCTTCGCCTTGAGTGCGCCCACTTCCTTCTCAAGCTGGCGATTGCGATCCAGCGCGTTCTGGACCTTCTCCACCACGGTTTCCCGGGTCGCCCGGACCAGCTTCGCGGTATCGCGCAGCGTCCGCTCGGTTTCCTCGACCCACTCCAGGGCGCCGAAACCGGTCACCGCCTCGATGCGGCGAACACCTGAGGAAATGCCGCTTTCAGAGGTAATACGGAACAGGCCGATATCACCGGTGCGGGCCACGTGGGTACCACCGCACAGTTCGACAGAGTAATTGTCGGTACCCATGCTCAGGACACGGACGCTATCACCGTACTTCTCACCGAACAGGGCCATCGCACCTTTCTCTTTGGCACTTTCCATGTCAGTGATTTCGGTCTGGACCGGGGTGTTTTCCAGCACCTGCTCGTTCACCTGGCGTTCGATTTCCCGCAGCTGCTCCGCTGTCACCGCCTCGAAGTGGGAGAAGTCGAAACGCAGCTTATCCGGATCCACCAGAGAACCCTTCTGGGTCACGTGCTCACCCAGCACCTTGCGCAACGCGGCGTGCAGCAGGTGAGTGGCGGAATGGTTACGCTTGGTGCGCTCGCGACGGGCGTGGTCGATGCGGGCATCCACTTCCAGCCCCGGGAACAGCTCACCCTCGATCACGGTACCGATGTGCAGGTGGTTGTTCCCTTCCTTGCGGGTATCGGTCACTTTGAACCGGCCGCCACTCCAGGTCAGCAGACCGGTGTCGCCCACCTGACCACCGGATTCGGCGTAGAACGGGGTACGCTCCAGTACCACCACCGCTTCGTCGCCGGCCTCGGCGTTTTTCTCGTCGGTGCCCACCAGCACTGTGCGAATGCGCTCATGACCATCGATATGGTCGTAACCGGTGAACTCGGTCTCGCCTTGGAGCTTCAGACCGGTGGCGTTGTAGTCGATGCCGAACTTGCTGGCGGCACGGGCACGGTCACGCTGAGCTTCCATCGCCTTTTCATAGCCTTCGTAATCCAGGGTCAGGCCACGCTCACGGGCAATGTCATTGGTCAGGTCCACCGGGAATCCGTAGGTGTCATACAGGGTGAAAATGGTTTCACCCGGAATCTCGGACCCTTTCAGCTCGGCGATATCCTGCTCCAGCAGACGAAGGCCCTTATCCAGGGTCTTGGCGAACTGTTCTTCTTCCTGCAGCAGTACCTTTTCGATCTGCTTCTGGCTGCTGACCAGCTGCGGGTAGGCCTCGCCCATCAGCTTCACCAGGGCATCGGTGAGCTTGTAGAAGAACGGCTCGGTGGCGCCCAGCTTGTTGCCGTGGCGTGCGGCCCGGCGGATGATGCGGCGCAACACGAAGCCACGGCCTTCATTGGAGGGCATAACGCCATCGGCGATCAGGAAGGCGCAGGAACGGATATGGTCCGCCACCACGCGCAGTGATGCTTCAGTGGTATCCACGCCGCCCAGGATTTCAGAAGCCGCCTTCAGCAGATTCTGGAACAGGTCGATTTCATAGTTGCTGTGCACGCCCTGCAGCACCGCGGTAATACGCTCCAGGCCCATGCCGGTGTCCACAGACGGCTTGGGCAGCTTGAGCATTTCGCCGTCAGCCGTGCGGTTGTACTGCATGAACACCACGTTCCAGATCTCGATGTAGCGGTCGCCATCCTCTTCCGGGCTGCCGGGAGGGCCACCGGCGACTTCCGGGCCGTGGTCATAGAAAATCTCGGTACAGGGACCGCAGGGGCCCGTATCGCCCATCTGCCAGAAGTTGTCGGAGGCATAACGGGCGCCTTTGTTGTCACCGATACGGACGATGCGGTCCGCGGGCACACCGATTTCCTTGTTCCAGATATCGTAGGCCTCGTCGTCCTCGGCGTAGACGGTCACCCAGAGCTTGTCCTTGGGCAGGTTCAGCCACTGCTCACCGGTCAGGAAGGTCCAGGCGTAGTTGATCGCTTCGCGCTTGAAGTAGTCACCGAAGCTGAAGTTACCCAGCATCTCAAAGAAAGTGTGGTGACGCGCAGTGTAACCGACGTTCTCCAGGTCATTGTGCTTGCCACCGGCACGCACGCATTTCTGGGAGGTGGTGGCTCGGGTATAGTCTCGCTCTTCGCGGCCAAGGAACACATCCTTGAACTGGTTCATGCCCGCGTTGGTGAACAGCAATGTGGGATCGTCATGGGGTACGAGCGAACTGCTCTCGACAATGGTGTGCCCCTGCTGTCGGAAATACTCGAGAAACGCCTGTCGCAACTCTGCGGTTTTCATAGACCTTTGATACCTTTCCAGAAACCCGGCGGGGAGCCCCTCGGGTCCGCGATTGAATACGAATACTTACATGCGTGTGCAAATCCGCTACTCTAGCACACGCCGAGAACATGAAAAACGTGAAACCTCACAGGAGACCCCATGCCCCGACGCTTTCATGACGCCGAGGAACTGCTCCCGCCAGCGACGTTTACCAAGCGCGCCCTCGCCATCATTTACGATGGCCTGATCAGCATTGCCGTGTTGCTGGTGGCCACCTGGGTGTACACCATGATTGCCGGCTGGATCATCGGCTGGGAACACTACGAACAGATGGCTGAATCCGGCCAGTTATCCGGGGACCCGGGCCTGACCTTCGCGCTCTTCCTGGTGCTGTATCTGTTCTTCGCCTACTTCTGGACCCGGATCGGACAGACCCTGGGGATGCAGGTATGGCGGATCCGCATCGAAAACCTGGACGGCACCTCCGTGAGCTGGACCCAGGCCCTGCTGCGCTACGGCACTGCCGCCGCGGTGATCTTCATCACCATGCTGGCCGGCCATTACGTGGGCCCTGTCACCCTGCTCCTGACCATTCCTGCCATTATCGCCCTGTTCCTGCCGATCAACGGACTATCGGTTACCGACCGCACCTCCAACAGTGTGGTCGTCCAGGTACCCAGGGAAGCGAAGAAAAAGAAACTCTGAGTCCGGCCGGGGGGTTACCCGGCCCGCCGCATGAGTACGGCGCCCACCGCCGCGTTGACCGCGATCGGAATCAGCACCGCCAGCATCGGATTGAAACCGTACACCACGCTCATGGGGCCGAGCAGGTCCTGCATGTACTTGAACAGCAGCCCCACCAACAGCCCCGTAAAAACCCGGAACCCCATGGTAACGGACCGCAACGGCCCGAAAATGAACGAGATGGCAACCAGCACCATCACCGCCGTTCCCAGCGGCATCAGGGTCTTTTTCCAGAACGCCAGCCAGTAGTTGGCCGCGTTCAGGTCCTGCTCGTCAAGATAGGATGCGTAGGTGTAGAGACCCGTCATTGACAGGTTCTCGGGCTTGACGATAAGCACGCTGAGAACCTGGGGCGTCAGCCCGGTTTCCCAGCGCAATACCTGTTGCTTTTCCAGGCGCGTACTGTCGTCTTCGATATGGGTTGTCCGCACTTTCTCCAGTGACCAGTGATCACCCTGGTAGATCCCCCGCTCAGCGAAGCTGGAGGATTCCAGCTGCATGTCATCACTGAACCGGAACAGGGAAACCCCGTGCAACACGCCATTGGGCTGCACGGCATTGAGGTGCATGAACACATTCCCTTCCCGGTGCCACACCCCGTGGGCAGAGGCCACGTTCTTGCCGGCCCCCAGTGCCATCGCCTTCTCGCTCTGGGCGTAGCGCTCGGCGGGCGGTGCCACGTACTCGCCGATCACCACTCCCAGCAGAACCACCACCAGGGCCGGCTTCATGGCTGACCAGACAATGCGCTTCAGGGAAACACCCGCGGCCCGTATGACCGTGAGCTCCGAGGAGCTGGCCATGGAGCCAAGGCCGATCAGACACCCCATGAATGCCCCGAGTGGCAGATAGTCATAGATCCGCCGGGGCAGCGTGAGCATCACGTACCACAGTGCCTGCAGGGTGTCGTAGTCGTTGCGGGTATCCTCCAGCTCAGCGATAAAAGCAAAAATCAGATCCAGCGACAGCACCACGACCATGACCAGGAACATCGCCCCGCCCACGGTGCGCATGGTATAGGCATCGATCTTACGCATGGCTCGCACCCTCCCTCATCAGACGGCGCCGGTGCAGCCAGGGAGGGCCAAACTGCAGCCACAGGCCAAACAACAGGAACAGGGCATGAACCCAAAGCATGCCTACCCACTCCGGCACCTTGCCGTCAGCCAGGGCATCCCGGGCCACGATGAGCAAGCCGAGGTATGTGATGTAAACCAGCATGGCCGGCAGCAGATGAAAGAACCGCCCCTGCCTCGGGTTGACCCGGCTCAGGCGAACCGCCAGAAGAGTAACGATGGGCACAATCAGCGGCAGCGACAGCCGCCAGTGCAGCATGGCGCGATCCTCGGGGTCATCCGACTCCCACAACCGCGCAGTGCTGACACCGTCCTCGAGCTGGACATCCCGCGCGGTGCCACTCTGGATCTTCAGCCCGTAGGCCCCGAACTCCGTTACTTTGTAATCCAGCGTCCCGGGCGAACCGTCAAATCTGGCGCCCTGCTCAAGGATCAGAAACCGACTCCCGGTTTCCTGGTCGATCAGCTGGGAACCGGCCTCCGCCGTGATAATACTCAGACCTTCGCCATTGCGACCGTATTCGGCGATGAACACGCCCTTCAGTCGGCGCTTGTCATCGCTGAGATCTTCCGTGTAGGTCACCCGGCCGCCGGAAAGCAGGTTCTGGAAGCGGCCCGGCGCCAGCATCTCGAACTCGGTGGCCTTGGCCTGCTCGGCAAAGATGTACTCCACCTGTTTCATGCCCCACGGGGATACGTAAAGGCTCATAGCCCCAACCGTCACCATCACCGGCAGGCTCCCCAGCAGGGTTTTGGTCAAAAGCTGCCGGTCACTGATGCCGCAGGCCGACAGCACCGTCATCTCGCTTTCGAGATACATCCGCCCATAGGCGAGCAGGATGCCGATGAACAGACCAAGCGGAAGGATAAGCTCAAGGAAGCCGGGGAACCGGTACATCATGATCAGCGCCAGCACATCGGCCGACAACTTGCCCTCGGCGGCACTGGCCAGGTACTTCAGGAAGCGGCCACTCATGAAAACCAGCAGCAGGATGCCGGAGACAGCAACCATGCTGATCATGACCTGGCGAATGAGATAACGGAAGATAATGCTCAAAACGGTCTCTCTGGCCGCACCTGCGGAAACGAATGGAGGAATCCGGAAACAGCGCGTATTCTATGTAACCTTTGGTCTGAATGACAGAGCCGGGGGATTACAACCGGGCCATCGCGGTACCTGCCCCGGCCGGTTGATTAACCCCCTGCCGACCCCAATGCTAGACTAGAACAGACATTCAACCCGCATCCCCGCGGACGTTTCTTCAGAATCACCAACAGGAGTTGCCATGAACTTCAGCCTGAGCAGCAAAGCTATCGCAACCACCAAGGCGGATTGCCTTGTCGTCGGCGTGCCGGAAAAAGGCGACTGGCCCGAATCCACCACCCACGCGGACGAAGCGCTCGACGGACTGATCAAAAAGCTGCAAACGGCAGGAGACATCACCGGCAAGAACGCCAGCACTGGCGTATTCCCGCTCGACGGCCGCCCCTGGAGCCGTCTTCTGGTAGTCGGCACAGGCAAGAACGACGACCGCACACCGGCCAACTTCCGCAAGGCCGTTACCGCGGTCCTCGGCGCCCTCAAGGACGGCCCCTCGAAAAGCGCCGTCATCGCCATGGCGGATACCGAGGTCAAAGGCGAACAGGCCGTCACCTCCGAAGAGGCACTGCTGAACGTCATCGGCCGCATCCTGGAAGAGCAGCTCTACACCTTCAACCAGTTCAAGAGCGAC
The DNA here is from genome assembly GCF_039523335.1 of Marinobacter szutsaonensis. Classification (NCBI taxonomy): domain Bacteria; kingdom Pseudomonadati; phylum Pseudomonadota; class Gammaproteobacteria; order Pseudomonadales; family Marinobacteraceae; genus Marinobacter; species Marinobacter szutsaonensis. Next base: position 49,423 of record NZ_BAAAFC010000004.1, read on the forward strand.
AAGCCTGCGTCCCGGAAACTGAACAAGGTCACCGTGGTCGCCTCGGGCGGCGGCAAAACCCTCAAGGAAGCCTTCAACCTGGGCCTGGCCACCGGCCGCGGCATGAACTTCACCCGCGACCTGGGCAACACCCCGCCCAACATCTGCCACCCAAGCTGGCTCGCCGACCAGGCCAAACAGCTGGCCAAGGAACACGATTGCATCAAGACCGAAGTGCTTGATGAAAAGCAGATGGAAAAGATGGGCATGAACACCATCCTGGCCGTCGGCAAAGGCAGCACCCAGCCCCCGCGCCTGATCGTCATGGAATACCGTGGCGGCAAGACCAAGGACAAGCCTTACGTCCTGGTGGGTAAAGGCATCACCTTCGACACCGGCGGCATCAGCCTCAAGCCCGGCGAAGGCATGGACGAAATGAAGTACGACATGGGCGGCTCCGCTGGCGTGTTCGGCACCATGAAAGTACTGGCCGAAACCAAGCCCAAGATCAACGTCGTGGCAGTTGTGGCTGCAGCCGAGAACATGCCGGATGGCGGCGCCTCCCGTCCGGGCGACATCGTCACCACCCTGTCCGGCCAGACCGTCGAAATCCTCAACACCGACGCCGAAGGCCGCCTGGTGCTGTGTGACGCCCTCACCTACGTCAAGAAATTCGACCCGGAAGTGGTGATCGACATGGCCACCCTCACCGGCGCCTGCATCATCGCCCTGGGCAACCAGGCCACCGGCCTGCTGGCCAACAACGACGAACTGGCCAACGAACTGCTCGCCGCCGGCGAACGCACCGGCGACCGCGCCTGGCGCCTGCCCCTCTGGGAAGAGTACCAGAGCCAGCTCGACAGCAACTTCGCCGACATGGCCAACATCGGCGGCCGCCCGGCCGGCACCATCACCGCCGCCTGCTTCCTGTCCCGGTTCGCCAAGGAATACCGCTGGGCCCACCTGGACATCGCCGGCACCGCCTGGCTCTCCGGCAAAGCCAAAGGCGCCACCGGCCGCCCGGTACCGCTGCTGGTTGACTACCTCATGTCCCACGCCGGCAAATAATGCAGGACAGTCAACCCCAAAACACCCCGGACCCCGGCAGCCCCGCTGCCGGCCCGTCCGGGCAGGAAGACCGGAACCAGCGCTACTGGTTCCACATCCTCGCCAAAAACACCCCCGCTGCCCGCAACCTCCACGCCGTCAAACTCGTGGACAAGGCCTGGCACCAGGGCGACCGCGTCTGCATCGTCTGCGACACCATGCAACAGGCCCAGGAACTGGACGACCTCCTCTGGAACTTCAGCCCCGATGCCTTCATCCCCCATTCCATCGTTCCGGACTCAGCCACCACCTGCACCGACCGCGTCGGCATCCTTCTGTGCCCGCCGGTGGCCGAAGACTGGGATACGGTGATCATCCTCTCCGCCACCCTGCCCGCAGATGCAGACCGCTTCAAACGACTGGCATTGGTGGCCCACAACGATCCGAATGTCCTGAATCAGGCGAGATCTCACTTCAAGCAGCTACGTGCACTGGGAATTGAACCACGCGTTCATGATCAGAGAAGGCGTTAAGGCGAATAGCACAAAGTCCGATCTGCGGAGTTGGGACCGGCTTTCCAAAAATCTCGAAGGCCAGGGACGGCCTGAGAGAAGCGCACATGGACGTGCTCGTAGCGGTTTTTGGAAAGCCGGTCCTAACTGCGCAAGGCACCGAACTAGCAGGCTGGGTGTCGACAGAGGTTCGCCGCAAACAACCCGACCATGTATAATCGTGCGTCTAATTTTTCCCTTGTGAATCAACCAACGGTCACTGCAGAAACCCATGGAAAAAACCTACCAGCCAGAAAATATCGAGCGCCAGTGGTACGAAAACTGGGAATCCAAAGGGTACTTCCGCCCCAGCGGTGAAGGCCAGTCCTACAGCATCGCCATCCCCCCCCCCAACGTGACCGGCAGCCTGCACATGGGCCACGCCTTCCAGCACACCATCATGGACACCCTCACCCGCTACAAGCGCATGCAGGGCCGTAACGCATTGTGGACCGTCGGCACCGACCACGCCGGCATCGCCACCCAGATGGTTGTCGAACGCAAACTGGCCGCCGAAGAAGGCAAAACCCGCCACGACCTCGGCCGGGAAGAATTCATCAAACGCATCTGGGACTGGAAAGAACACTCCGGCGGAACCATCACCCGCCAGATGCGCCGCCTGGGCAACTCCGTGGACTGGAGCAACGAACGCTTCACCATGGATGATGGCTTCTACAAGGCCGTCCAGGAAGTTTTCGTCCGCCTGTACGAGGATGGCCTGGTCTACCGTGGCAAACGGCTGGTGAACTGGGACCCGAAACTGCACACCGCCATCTCCGATCTCGAGGTCGAGAACAAGGAAGAGAAGGGTTTCTTCTGGCACCTGCGCTACCCGCTGGCCGACGGCGAACAGACCCAGGACGGCAAAGGCTACCTGGTCGTCGCCACCACCCGACCGGAAACCCTGCTCGGTGATACCGCCGTAGCCGTCCACCCGGACGACGAGCGCTACCAGCACCTGGTCGGCAAGTTCGTGACCCTGCCGCTGGTCAATCGCCGTATCCCCATCGTGGCCGACCACCACGCCGACCCGGAGAAAGGCTCCGGCTGCGTAAAGATCACCCCGGCCCACGACTTCAACGACTACGCCGTGGGCAAGCGCAACAACCTGCCCATGATCAACGTCATGACCCAGGACGCCAACATCCGGGACGTGGCCGAAGTCTTCAACGCCGACGGCACCGAGAATACCGAGATTGACGGCAAGATCCCGGCCGCCTACGCCGGCCTGACCCGGGAAAAGGCCCGGGACCAGGTGGCCACCGACATGAAGGTCAACGGCCTGCTCGAGCGGGTCGAGGACCACGTGCTGAGCGTGCCCCGTGGTGACCGCTCCGGGCTGATCATCGAGCCGATGCTGACCGACCAGTGGTTTGCCGACGCCAAAACCCTGGCCAAGCCCGCCATCGAAGCAGTGGAAGACGGCCGTATCCAGTTCGTACCCAAGCAGTACGAGAATATGTACTTCGCCTGGATGCGCGACATCCAGGACTGGTGTATCTCCCGCCAGCTCTGGTGGGGCCATCGCATCCCGGCCTGGTACGACGCCGAGGGCAACATCTACGTTGGTCGCAGCGAAGAGGAAGTGCGCCAGAAGCACAACCTCGCGGCCGACGTCGCCCTGGAGCAGGACGAAGACGTACTCGACACCTGGTTCAGCTCCGCCCTGTGGACCTTCGGCACCCTGGGCTGGCCGGAAATTACCGAGCGCCTGAAGACCTTCCACCCCACCGACGTGCTGGTCACCGGTTTCGACATCATCTTCTTCTGGGTTGCCCGGATGATCATGATGACCATGCACTTCATGAAGAACGAGGATGGCACCCCGCAGGTACCGTTCAAGACCGTCTACGTGACCGGCCTGATCCGCGACGAGCACGGCGACAAGATGTCCAAGTCCAAGGGTAACGTCATCGACCCGCTGGACATGATCGACGGTATCAGCCTGGACGACCTTCTTGAGAAGCGCACCGGCAACCTGATGCAGCCCAAGCTGGCCGAAAAGATCGGCAAGCGCACGAAGAAGGAATTCCCGGAGGGCATCGCCGCCCATGGTACCGACGCCCTGCGCTTCACCCTGGCTGCCATGGCCACCACCGGCCGAGACATCAACTGGGACATGAAGCGCCTGGAAGGCTACCGCAACTTCTGCAACAAGCTGTGGAACGCCGCCCGCTACGTGCTGATGAACACCGAGGGCGAAGACTGCGGCGTGAACGATGAGCCGGTACAACTGTCCCTGGCCGACCGCTGGATCATCAGCGAACTGCAGCACTGCGAGCAGGAAGTCATACGGCACCTGGACCAGTACCGCTTTGACCTGGCCGCCTACGCCCTGTACGAGTTCATCTGGAACGAATACTGCGACTGGTACTTAGAGCTGTCCAAGCCGGTATTGAACGACGACAACGCCAGCGCCGAAGCCAAGCGTGGCACCCGTCGCACCCTGGTGCGCGTGCTGGAAGCGGTCCTGCGGCTGGCGCACCCGATGATGCCGTTCATCACCGAGGAGATCTGGCAGCGCATCGCTCCGCTGGCCGGCAAGACCGGTGACAGCATCATGCTGCAGCCGTTCCCGCAGCCGGACGAAAGCAGGCAGGACGCCGCAGTAGCCGCCGATATCGAGTGGCTCAAGGGCGTGATTGTGGCGGTACGGAACATTCGTGGCGAGATGAACATCTCCCCCGCCAAACAGGTCCCCGTTCTGCTCAAGGGCGGCAGCGCCGAAGATGAGCGCCGCATGAACGAGAACCGCCAGTTCCTGATCTCACTGGCCAAGCTGGAGAAACTGGAATGGTTCGAGGGTGACAAGGCCCCCATGTCCGCCACCCAGCTGGTGGGCGAAATGGAAGTTCTTGTACCCATGGCCGGCCTGATCGACAAGGATGCCGAGCTCAAGCGCCTGGACAAGGAGCTGGACCGCCTGCAGAAGGAAATCGGCCGCCTCGAAGGCAAACTGGGCAACGAGAAATTCACCGCCAAGGCCCCGGCCGACGTGGTCGAGAAGGAAAAAGAAAAGCTGAAGGACGCCCAGGGCAGCCTGCAGCGACTCAGCGCACAGCGGGCTGAAATCGAGGCCATGTAAGCCGATGATCGGCATCCTGGGCGCAGGCTCATTGGGGCGGCTCTGGGCCGCCCTGCTTCCGCAGGGCCAGGTTGCTTTCCTGCCGCGGCCGGACGCAAATCCGGCCGCGGCCATCCTCAGCTATACCTTCGAATCAATCCGGGGCAGCCAACGCACCATTGCCCTGCCCTGGCTCCAATCCCCGGATGGCCTGAGCTTGCTGCTGGTCACCACCAAGGCCGGCGACACTGTCGACGCTCTTCAACACTGGCTGCCCCGGATACCGGCATCGGTCCCTATCGTACTGTTCCAGAACGGACTTGGCAGCCAGCAGGCGGTGGCGAACGCCTGGCCGGAACATCCCGTCCTGGCCGCCTCCACCACCGAGGGTGCCAACCGGCCGGAACCGAATCGGGTGGTTCACGCCGGTACCGGAGAAACCTGGGTCGGCCCACTGACCCCCGCCGCACGGTCAAAGCTTGCCGGCGCGGTCTCACAACTGGCGACAACCGGTCTCGTGATCCATGCCGAAGACCAGATCCTCCCCCGGCTCTGGCAGAAACTGGTGGTCAACGCCGGAATCAACCCCTTTACCGCCATCCTTGATTGCCCCAACGGCGACATCCTGGTCAACGATTTCTTCCTGAGTCACATCGACCCACTGTGCAACGAAATAGCCGGGCTGATGGCGGCCGAGGGCATCGGCAACCCCACGCCCGGGGAGTTGCGCCAGCGAATCGAGACCGTCGCCCGCAACACCGCGCGGAACACCTCGTCCATGCGCGGTGATATCCTGAACGCACGCAGGACCGAGATCGACTTCATAAACGGGTACCTGGTCCAGCTCGGCGAGCGCCTTGGTATCCCTACACCGGTGAACCAATTGCTGACCGACAGGGTAAAACAACTGTCGCCACATTAAGAGTCAGAGGAGTTACCTGATGGGCAACCGCCTTTCGAAGATCTACACCCGTACCGGAGATGACGGTTCCACCGGTCTCGCGGACGGCAATCGCATCGCCAAGAACGCCCAACGGGTCGAGGCCATGGGCACGGCCGACGAACTCAACTGCCACATTGGCCTGCTGATCGAGACCCTGGATCAGGACGACGAGCTGATCGAATCCCTGCGTCGCATCCAGCATCATTTGTTCGATCTCGGTGGGGAATTTGCCATTCCCGGAAGCCGGGTTATCGGGGACGACCACATCCAGTGGCTCGAGGAAACCCTGGACCGGCACAATGAACATTTGCCGCCACTGAAGAATTTCGTACTTCCCGGCGGAACACCTGCCGCGGCCCAGTGCCACCTCGCCCGGGCCGTTTGCCGCCGGGCCGAACGGGTGGTTGTGGCGCTCGGCCACGAGGATTCCATCAACACAGCGTCACGCCATTACCTCAACCGGCTGTCAGACCTGTTGTTTGTCATCGCACGGGTACTCGCCCGCCGGGGTGACGGTGAAGAGATTCTCTGGGAGCAAAAAAAATCCGGCCTTTGAGGGCCGGATTTTTTCGATCAGATCAGGTCAGACGACGCCGGCAATGACCAGAAGCGCCACCGCACACAGCCATACCAGCATGGTTCGATTGAGCAGGTCCCGGACTGCGCCCAGGCTGGTTGAGCCGAACCGGGACCATTCATCCGGGTGCACTTTCAGGAACCGCTCCGGGTCAAGCGCATAACCGGTCAAGGCGCTGTTCGCTGATTCGGCCAATAGTTCCCCGGCCGGCTTGCGAACGGCCAGCAACAGCCCCTTCGCCTCGCTGAGCCAGCCGGCAAGGTCACCGGCAATCCCGAAAGTTATCGAGACAACACGGGCAGGAATCCAGGCCAGCCACTCGGCCCAACGGACGAACCGGGGCCGGGCTGCGGCCTGGGGCCACTGTTCCGCCAGGGCAACCAGCCCCCGCGCCAGGATTGCGGCCGGCATACCGCCAACCACGAACCAGAAAGCCACCAGAAAATAACGTTCAAAAATCGATACCATGAAGGCCCGGGACAATGACAGGTGCATGCTTTCGGCAGAGCTGTCTTCCTGACGATCCTCCACAGGCAACCAGTCCCGGACATGATGCCAGGCGCCCTGCATGTCATCCCGGCTCCAGGCGTCGGAATAGGTTCGCAACACCCGCTTCCAGCCCGGAGCTCCCATCATCGCAATCAGCACGATGAACTCCACGGGATAGACCAGCCAGCGCATCCCGTAGCCGGTCAGCAAATATTCCAGCAAACCACTGAGGAACGCCGGCAGCAGTACCAGTGCCAGTCCGCCGCCAACACTGGTTTCCGCACCGGCATGAACCCGACTGCCCCGGTGAAACCACGCCCGCCACAGGGCATCGCTGGAGAAATGCCCCGAACTGTCGAGTTTCCGGCGCACCAGGTAAGCCAGCAGGAAAACAATCAGCACCATCAGGCGAGCTCCCCGGATCCGGAACGGGTGTCCAGGCAGGCCATGAAATACTGCCAGTCAAAGGCCGGACCGGGATCGGTCTTGCGGCCGGGCGCGATATCGCTGTGGCCGGTGATACGGCGGGCATCGATCTCAGGCCAGGCCATCATCACCTGGTGGGCAATACCCGCCAATGCCCGGTATTGGGCCTCGGTATAGGGGATATCGTCAGCCCCCTCAAGCTCGATGCCGATGGAAAAATCATTACACTCCTCACGGCCGTCAAAGCAGGATCGCCCGGCATGCCAGGCCCGGTCCAACAGGCTGACAAACTGCACTATCTCGCCATCCCGGCGAATCAGCGCATGGGCGGACACCCGGATATCGGCAATGGTTTCAAAATAAGGGTGCGCGGCCGGATCCAGCCGGTTACAGAAGAAATTCTCGATCTCGGGGCCGCCGAACTGCCCCGGCGGCAGACTGATGTTGTGAACGACCAGCAAACTGATATTGGCCCCTTCCGGCCTGGGGCCGTAATTGGGCGAAGGGCACCACCTGGCTCCCGAAAGGCGCCCTGTTTCCCTGAGGCTGGCAATCCTCCGCTCTGAAATCATCAGTCTTTTCGGCTGCTGCGCAGGTTATCGATGATCGACTCCAGGGCCCGGTCAAAGATCAGGCCGTCATCCAGCATTCCGATCTCGCCGGCGGCCATGGCCCGGGCCAGATCTTCCCGATGGTATTCTGCCACTTTCGCGCCACTGCGGTTGACGAAAATGTACTTGCCGGTGGCCTTGATGAAGGCCGCGAGCTTGCAGCGAACCCGGTTGTCTTCCCGGTTCAGCTCAATCCAGGAACCGACCCTCAGGCTGTCCGCGCGGGCAAGCCATTCTGCCTCGACACCCGGTTCTTCATCCGCGACATCGTAGCCCTCTGGAATAGCAGGCTCTGGCAACGCTTCCTCCCTGGAAGCCTCCTGGGGCACGGCCGGCGCTTCCGGCTGTGGCACAGCGGTGACCAGGCGCTGGAACACATCCACATGGGCCAGTTCCAGATCCCGGATCGCGGAATCCGTGGCAAACGGGTCCCATGAAATTTCCTGCATGGCCTTGCGGAACTGGTCAACGATTGCGGGAATGGCCCGAAGCAGCTCGCTTCGGGTGGTTTCCGTAACCGGGCTCGGGTCAACACTCCAGACCAGGCGTTCAGTGAATTCCTGCGCCTTTTGCCAGGCCTCACTCTGCTCACCCTGGCGCAGGTAGATCCACTGAAGGTAACGGGTCCAGGGTTGCTCGAGCAGTGCCATTACGGGCTCCGGGACCTCCCGGTTATGCGCAACCCCCGACACCATGGATTCGACCATCGCATTGGCCCGCTCCTGACGTGCCCGGCCCTCCTCGGCGTCCCTGAGACGCTGCTCCACCAGTTCCCGGCGGCGGCGATCCAGGTCCATGAAATGACTGAAGTCCTGGAGCAGCTCCTCGAACAGGGACACGTTGGTGGTGAATTCGTTCAGGATCCGGTCGACAATGTATTCGATCTTTTCCCGCAAGGGATCCCGCTGGCCCGGCCTCTTCTCCGTCCAGCCGATGGCGGACAACGCCATGTCGTTGAGCAGCTTGCGTACCGGATGACCACCCCGGTTGAAGAAATTGGGATCGCTGAGGGCAACCTTGAGAACCGGAATCTGTAACCGGGAAATCAGGGCTTTCATCACCGCATGCAGCTGCCGGTCCTCGAGGATAAAATCAAACAGCATGGACACGAGGTTGATCACGTCGTCGTCCATCTGGCCGACCTGCATCGGCTTGCCGTCATCGGTCTTCAGTACCAGCAGGATCTGCTCCCGGAGCGGCACCACCTGTTCCGCCTCCCAGCTTACCGCCTGAACCTGCACCTGGCTGAGTTTCGACATCAACGCTTCGGTGTCCAGGAAGGCAACACCGGACTGCCCCGCACCGGCACCGGAAGCGTCACCGCCCTGGCGCAGCAGCGCACTCAGCTCGGAGAAGGTCGCACCGCCTCCGTTTTCTCCAGCGCTCGCATCCGCCGCCGGTTGTTGCGCCTGACCGGCGTTGTCATCGGAGGGCTTCGCGGCCGGGCCAGATTTGGAACCTGGCACCGGGGGGCGCTTCATATCCGCCAGCACGCCCTCGTCAATCAGGGTCTTGTTGGCCTGCTGGTAGAAGTTGGCCAGGATATCTGCCAGCAGTTTGTCGAAAAGCTTGAGTACCACCAGCTTGGCCCGGATATCGATGTCCAGGTCGGCGCAGGCCTCACTGACGCCGCCACAAATGACTTCAGGGCTCAGGGGCATCTGGCTGTCGGAGAGTTCGATGGCAGGCACCAGATGATTCACCCTGACCGTCAGCAGCCGGATGGCATCGGCGTAGCGATTCCGCAGCTTGTTGATCAGGTTTTCAATGGCAACCTGTTGCTCGAGTTCACCGTGGTCCATCAGGCTCAGGTTGTCCTGGTCGATCTCCTCCAGGTCTCCCTTTGCAACATGGGGGCGGAACCGGCCAATCTCGTTGAAAGCCCGGGAGACATACTGCAGGATCGACACGGAAATGGACTTGCGACGCAGACGGAGCTCCCGCATGGCGTCAAAATAGGCAAGCTGGCCGTGTTCGTTGCCGGCCCGATCGGCCAGCTCGAACAGGGCGTCGTCAGAGCGGTCAAAGAATTCGTTGAGGACGGATTTCAGTTCCCGGCCCGAAGCATCCCGCAAACGGATCAGCGCAGGTGGTAACGAGAACTGGCCCGCCTGCTTCCTGTCCTGAAAGCTGACTACCTTGTTATCCTGCGCCATTGCCTAACTCCGGGGTCATGGATTGTCGAGTGTCCGTGTGTATAAGTTACTATAATAGAAGCTCTTAGCGTCAGATTCTGTCAGATTTTGTCACCAATTGTGTCGCAGAGGAGCCATCCGCGGAGCAAACGTGACACCGCTCACATTTGGTGATTGCCAGACATGGCTTTAGAATCGTGCGCCAGTTTTCTTTTCCCATGACCAGACCGGACCCGACACCATGCTCCCTGCCGAACTCCTGCGCCAGTCCAGAATCGAATCCGTTGCCCAAAGCCTGCGGGAAGACATCGGTGATGGTGACATCACGGCCAGACTGATTCCAGCCGACAAACTCGCTACCGGCCGGGTGATTACCCGGGAAGCCGCCACCCTGGCCGGCCGGGAGTGGGTCGATGAGGTGTTCCGCCAGGTGGATCCTCAGGTGACCCTTTTGTGGCAGGCCAATGACGGTGACCGGGTCAGCCCGGATCAGATCCTGTTCACCATGGAAGGCACCGCCCGCAGCCTGCTCACCGCAGAGCGCACGGCCCTGAACTGGCTTCAGACCCTGTCCGGAGTCGCGACCATCTGCACAGCCTATGCCGAGAAAGTCGCCCATACCGGGGTAAAACTCCTGGATACCCGCAAGACCCTGCCGGGCCTCCGGCTTGCGGAGAAATACGCGGTCACCTGTGGCGGCTGCCACAACCACCGCATCGGTCTGTGGGATGCGTTCCTGATCAAGGAAAACCACATTGCCGCCTGCGGATCCATTGCCAAAGCCATCGAAGAAGCCCGCCGAATTGCCCCGGGTCGCCCGGTGGAAGTTGAAACAGAGAGCCTGGACGAACTCGATCAGGCCCTGGCGGCCAGCGCCGACATCATCATGCTTGATGAATTCTCACTGGATGACATGCGCACTGCCGTGAAGGTCACCGCCGGCCGCGCCAGGCTCGAAGCTTCCGGCGGCATCAATGATCGGACTCTGGTGCCCATCGCCGAGACCGGGGTGGACTACATCTCCATCGGCGCACTGACCAAGGATCTGAAGGCCGTGGACCTGTCCATGCGGCTGGACTGACCCGGTTCACTTGCCGGACAGCAGCTTGTCCATCTTCTCCAGCTCCCTTACCAGTCCGTGGCCGGATTCCGGCCGGCCCCGGAAATGCTCCTCTGCCATGGGCGCAATTCCCGACACCTCCGGCAGAGGGTGATCATTCTCGATCAGGATTTTCATCCGTTCCACGAACACAAACTGGAGCCACTGGGTGAACTCCATGGTATCCAGGCAAAACGGCTTCTCGCTCTGGAAGGCTTCCTCGGGGGGCGGCTCCCCCTCCCAGACTTCCAGTTGCCGGAGTTCGATCTCGATCTGCAGCAGGCAGTCCGCTACCCGGGAAACCTTTTTCTGTTCGTCAGTCATGTAAATACCTAGTCGGTCAGCGGCTCGAGCTCTACCGCTTCACCATGCAGGACCCGGAACAGGTCTTCATACTGGCGGGTCAGCGGGTGCTTCGGAGCCATGTGAATGAGTGGCTGCCGGCTCTGATGGGATTCCTTCATTTTGACCGAACTGGACAGCCGGACCGGCAGCACCGGCAGGCCTTCCTCGGTCAGCTCCAGTACCAGCTTCCTCGGCAGGCTGGCCCTGGGCTGGAACTGGTTGGCGATAATGCCCTCCACCACCAGGTCCTGGTTGTGATCTTCCTGCAACTCCCGGATCTCATTGAGGATGTTGTACAGCGCCTGGCGGGAGAAGTCGTCACAGTCAAACGGAATCAGGCAACGCTGGGCCGCAATCAGCGCCGAGCGGGTATAGAAATTCAGCGCCGGGGCGGTATCAACATAGATGGCGTCGAAACTGTCGCCCAGTTTTTTCAGGGCTTCCCGCAGTTTGTAGATCTTGTGCTTGGCTTCAAGCTTGCGCTCCAGAAAGTCCAGCTCGGGGCTTGAAGGCATCACAAACAAGTTATCGAAGGGCGTGGCATGGACAAACTCGTCCGGGCGACGGTTGAACACGGTGAAGGCCACCGTTTGCTCCAGCAGATCGGCCACCGTGTCCCGGAGTTCCGATGCCGGCTTGCCCAACAGATAATGGGTCGAATTGCCCTGGGGATCCAGGTCGACCACCAGGGTACGCTTACCCCGGGCCGCGCTGATGGCCGCCAGGTTGCAGGTGATACTGGACTTGCCTACCCCGCCTTTTTGATTGAATACAACCCGTCTCATGTCGTTCCTCCGTTAACCCGTGATCGTTTTGCCGTCCTTTGTACCATTGGTGCCTTCACCATCCCATGACCGTTTTGACGAAAGGGATGGTCAGCCGCCTCTGGGCCTGCAATGAATTCTCGTCCAGGACATCGAGCATGGCGAGCAGATCACCCAGGCGCCGGGGCGCCCTGCGCATGATGAAGCTGGCGACATCGTCGCTCATGACCAGGCCCCGCTGCTCGGCCCTGGCCTGCAGAATGGTCTGGCGGTCCTCGTCCCGGTAGATACCAAGCTGCAGGGTCAGTCCGTGGGTGAGCCGTGAAACCAGGTCCGGCAGCTGGAACCCCAGGGACGTCAGCACTTCAGAGATGCTGACCATCAACAGGCCTCCACGATCGTGGATACGGTTGTAAAGGTGAAAGACGGCTTCTTCCCAGGCGGGATCACCGGCGATCCGGTCCAGGTCGTCGAGACAGACCAGATCCTGGGTATCAAGGCCCGTCAGCGCCTCGGGGCCGAAAGGCTCAAGCTCCGCGATACTGATGCAGACGGCGGACCAGCCGCGGGCCTCGGCATGGTGACAGGCTGCCTGGAGCAAATGGCTTTTACCGGTATCCGAATCGCCACAGACCACCACCACCGGCACTCCGGCAGGCTGATCGCAGATCGCTTTCAGGCGCCGTGCCGCTTCGATATTGCGATCGCCGTGAAAGTTGTCGAACCGGGCGTCGTCCCGCAACTTGACCCCGAGAACCAGCTGGGAAGCGCTCATGACTGCTTGGCCCTCCAGGCCCGCACACCCCAGACCAGCATGTAATGCCCGCCGCTGATCACGGCAGAAGCCGCCACCAGCAGGATACCCGCATCCAGGACCCATGGCTGCATGGGCAAATCCGCAAGCAGGATAATGATGGCCAGCACCACCAGAATCTGGATCAGCGTGTTGATTTTACCGAGCATGCTCGGTTCCATTTCGTACCGCCCGATGCCGTAGTGATAGGCAAGTGCCCCGACAACAATCAGAAGGTCCCGCCCCAGCACAACAAGGAACAACCATACCGGCAATACCGAGGTCAGTGTCAGCATCAGGTAGGCGGTAATGAGCAGCGCTTTGTCCGCCAACGGATCAGCTATCGCGCCAACCCGGGACCGCCAGTTGAAATGACGTGCCAGGAAACCGTCAAAACCATCGGAAACCGCCGCCACAAAAAAAATCAGCAGCGCCAGCCGATAGTTCTCCATTAACAGGGCGCCGGCAAAGGGAGCTATCAGAACAATGCGCAAAAACGTCAGCGCATTGGGTATCCATCGCCAGCGTTGCGATATCACAAGGCTCCCTCCGGTAACGCCTTACTCTTCTACACCATTTCCAATGGCTGGTGACGGTTGCCAGCGGTAATACAGCAACTGGTACAGCGACTCGAAGGCCTGTTCCGCGCCCTCGGAATCCAGTGGCAGTTCCCCGGACACAGGCTCGGCATCTGCCGCCTGTTCGCTGGCCGCATTGTCCATGGCCCCGGCATCACTCTCAACCCCGTCTTCCGGCGCGGCTTCAGCGTCAGATGCAGGGTCCGCCTCCCGCTGAGTTTCCGGGCTCGCCGACTCCGGCTGGAGCTCAGAGCTTTCCGGCTCAGGCTCGGGTACAAAGGAACCGGCATCCAGGGGGATAAAGCGGGGATCCAGCGCAACATATTCCTTGAGCTGGTCCAGTTCGCCGTTGAAGGTGACTCTCAGTGTCAGCTGATCGCCTTTCACCCGCGAGGCACCCACCGCCTGAACAGGGGTGAATCCCTCGAGAATCCGGGTCGCCTTGCCGTAATCCTCCACCGACTGGATGCCCTGTACCACAATATCGACCTGGGGAAGATCACCCACTTCGCCGGCGGCTACCGCATAGCGACCGGCATAGCGATCTGCCCAACGGTCAATCACCGCCCGGGCCAGGGCCTGCGGGTTTGCTGCGGTGACCACTTCCTCGCCACCGTCCATGGCCATGCCGTCGAAAACCCATCCGGCACGCCACTGGCCGCCGCTCTGGCTGACCCGGACCAATGCCATCACATCGTGACTGGTGTCCGGGGCAGAGGAACGCACCCGGCCGACAAACTGGCCCCAGATCTCGGACAGCAACTCCCGGTCTCCCCGGAAGTTCTCGGAGGGAAGCGCTACCGGGAGCCCCCGCTCACTGGCCGCCTGCGCAAAGGCCGACTGCCATTGGTCAGACTCGGCACCTTCCGTGATCAGACGACGGGAACCCCGTTCCTCGACCGCAATCCAGGCCAGGGTCAGGGGCCGGTTGGCACCCCATACCGGGGCATCGATGGAAGCCAGGGCCCGGTTGACGCCAACCGCTCCGAACGACATCTGCAACCGGTTGCCGGCGTCGTCTCCACGGAGAAACTGGTAGGAAAGCAGCAGCGATTCGGCCTCGGCAAGCACCGACTGGATGCCGTCCCGGGACAGCACGTCCCGGCTACCGGAGACCCGCACCAGCACCCGGCGCAACCCCTCTTCATAACCTTGCTGCAACTGCGCTGATGAGGAGCCGTCCACCGGCACCTCGACGGAATAGAGCCCGGAGACTGTTACTGCCTGAGCCGGCGCACCCAGAAAGGCAAAGCCCAACAACAAAACGGCCGCCCGCACGGCAGCCCTGGATACCCGCGCCAAGTATTGTCCTTTTACTGACATGAATCACCCTGGTGTTCGCTTGGATGGCGCATAGGATACACCATGGCCTATACAGTGAGTAGCTGTTAAAATCCGCGGCCTGTCCCACTTTTGCCAACGGCCATAAAACACCATGAGCGAACAGAAGCCCTCCCTGACTTACCGCGACGCCGGCGTTGACATCGACGCGGGTAACGATCTCGTCAACCGGATCAAGGATACCGCCGCCCGCACCCGCCGGCCGGAAGTGCTTGGCGGCCTTGGCGGCTTCGGCGCCATGGTGGCGATCCCCGCCGGATACAATGAGCCGGTGCTGGTCTCCGGCACCGACGGCGTCGGCACCAAACTGCGCCTTGCCATGCAGCTCGAAAAGCACGACAGCATCGGCATTGATCTGGTGGCCATGTGCGTGAACGACCTGGTCGTTGGTGGCGCCGAGCCATTGTTTTTCCTCGACTATTACGCCACCGGCAAACTGAACGTTGACGTGGCGGCCCAGGTTGTTTCGGGCATTGGCGAGGGCTGCGAGCAGGCCGGATGCGCCCTGGTGGGTGGCGAGACCGCCGAAATGCCAGGCATGTACGAAGGCGAAGATTACGATCTTGCAGGATTCTGTGTCGGCGTGGCGGAGCGCAGCGAAATCATCGACGGCAGCCGGGTGCAGGCTGGCGATGTGCTGTTGGCCCTGGGCTCCTCTGGCCCCCATTCCAATGGCTACTCGCTGATCCGCAAGATCCTGGAAGTCAGCAAGGCCGATCTTGACCAGCCCATGGGCGACACTACCCTGGCCAACGCACTGATGGCTCCGACACGGATCTACGTCAAGAACCTGCTGCAGCTGATCCGTGAAGTGGACGTACGCGCCCTGTCCCACATTACCGGCGGCGGTCTGCCCGAGAACATTCCCCGGGTCCTGCCAGCCGGCAGCATCGCGGCCATCGATACCGAGAGCTGGGAGCTGCCGCCAGTATTCCAGTGGCTGAAGGATGCCGGCGGCGTTGCCATCGAGGAAATGTATCGCACCTTCAATTGCGGTATCGGCATGATTGTCTGCGTTCCGGCCAACCAGAAAGACCTGGCCCTGGATACCCTCAACGCCATGGGCGAGAAGGCCTGGCAGGTTGGCGTGATCGAAAGTGCCGGTGACGCACAGGCCGATGCGGTGGTCCGTTACGCACCGGGGCTGCTGTCAGCATGAAGGCAGATCCAGCTCCACTGCCCAAAATCCTCGTTCTCGTTTCCGGCAGCGGTACCAACCTGCAGGCGCTGATTGATGCCAGCCGGGAACGGGACTTTCCCGGCCAGATCACTGCCGTGGGCTCCAACCGCCCCGGGGCCTTTGCCCTGGAGCGGGCGGCCCAGGCCAACATCGAAACCTTTGTGGTCGATCACAA
This sequence comes from Marinobacter szutsaonensis, assembly GCF_039523335.1. Taxonomy (NCBI): domain Bacteria; kingdom Pseudomonadati; phylum Pseudomonadota; class Gammaproteobacteria; order Pseudomonadales; family Marinobacteraceae; genus Marinobacter; species Marinobacter szutsaonensis. The sequence goes on from NZ_BAAAFC010000004.1 coordinate 65,520, forward strand.
GGGTTTCGACAGCCGGGAAGAGTTTGATGCCGCACTGATGGCGGAGATTCGCCGCCACAACCCTGACCTCATCGTCCTGGCGGGCTTCATGCGGATCCTGACCACGGACTTTGTGCGCGCCTTCCGGGGCAAGATGCTCAATATCCATCCGTCGCTCCTGCCCAAGTACACGGGGCTCAACACCCACCATCGCGTCATTGAAGCCGGTGATGACTTCCATGGGGTGTCCGTGCACTTCGTGACAGAGGAACTGGATGGTGGCCCTGTGATCGCCCAGGCGGAAGTCCAGGTAGCCCCGGATGACACCCCGGAATCCCTGGCGGAGAAGGTGCAGGAGAAGGAACATATCCTGTATCCGATCGTGGTTCGCTGGTTTTGCGAGGGTCGCATCCAGCTGGGCAGTGACTACATCCTGTTTGACGGCGAAATCCTGAAAGCTCCGATGCGGCTACCCGACAACTGAACAGATTGTCATCCCCACGCCGTCCGGGAACAGCTACACTGTCGCTGACTTTGACAGTTTGAAGGTTTGGCTCATGCGCATGTCAGGACTATCCAGAAGACACGGCAGGACCCCTGCATTCCCGCGGCTGGCCTTGCTGGCCCTCCTGTTTTTCCCCCTTGTCTCCGCGGCACAGGAAGCTACCCAGGAGCTGATTTCCTCCCGCGTTAGCTACACCGCCTCCATGGACAAGGGTCTGGAGATCAACGGCACCGCCGAGCGCAGCCTCACCTCACAGAATAACGGTATCTGGCTGTACCGCACCGATGTCGACTCTTTCATCGCCGATATTGACGAATCCCTGATCCTGAAATGGGAAAACGGCCGGGTGATTCCCCTGCGTTACCGCTACCACCTCTCCGGTGTCTTCATCAGGGATCGGAAACAGTCCATCGATTTCGACTGGGACAAGGGTATCGCCACTGGCAGCTATCGGGACAACAGCTTTGAAATACCCTTGAAGGAAGGCGCCCTGGACCCTCTCGGTTTCCAGTTACAACTCCGCCAGGACATCAAGGCCGGCAAGCGGGAAATGAGCTACCAGGTGATCGACGGCGGTGACTACGATGAAGAAAAGTTTGCCGTTATCGACGAAGAGCGGGTATCCACCAATGGTGACACCATCACCCTGCTCAAGGCAGAGAAGGTCCGGGGCGAGAATGCCCGGCGCCAGACCCTGATGTGGTTCGATCCACGACAGGATTTTCTGCTGTCACGCCTGCTGCAGATTGAACCTGACGGCAGCCGCTATGAACTGCGCCTGCGGGACGCAGAGCTGGGCGATTAAGCCTTCCTTCCGGCCTCGGCCCAGACGGTTTTCACTTCGTCCGCAATGATCCGGAGGCCTTCAGCCACGCGCTCATCGTCCTGGGAATAGGTCACCCGCAAGCACTCATGGCGGTGACGCCAGCCATCCTCCGGCAATCCCGGGAAGAAGTAGTGACCTGATACCACCAGCACTCCTCTGCTCTTCAGTCGCTGATACAGCTCCAGACTGGAGATGGGCAGGTCCGGGAACCATAACCACAGGAACATCGCACCTTCGGGTTTGTGGATGTACCAGCGGCAACTGTCCTCGCCCATGGCCTCTCGGAATACGGCAACTGCCTTTTCCATCTTGGCCTTGTAGAAGGGACAGACCACATCCCGGCTCAGGGACAGGATTTCCCCGGATCGCACCAGAGGCTCCGCCAGCATCGCGCCAAAACTGCCAGTGGCCAGGTTCAGGATCGCATTGATGCCTGACAGCGCCTTGATGATCGGCTCGGCCGCGATAACGATGCCGGTTCGCGCCGCCGGCAGGCCAAGCTTCGACAGGCTGAGGCAGAGAATGATCTGCTCGTTCCAGGTCGGGTGCGCATCCACAAACAGCAGGCTCGGGAACGGCGTGCCATAGGCCCCATCGACAATCAGGGGAATGTCGTGCTGCCTGGCCATGACTTCCAGCCGGGCCAGCTCACCGTCGGTGATCACATTGCCGGTCGGGTTGGTCGGGCGTGAGACGCAAATCGCCCCGGTTTCCCCGGTGACTTCCACTGCATCGAAGTCCACCCGGTACTTGAACTCGTGGGCATCGGTGAACGAGATATCCGGCTGTACGGCCCGGAACAGCTCCGGCTCGATGCCGGCATCGGCATAACCGATATACTCCGGTGCCAGGGGCAGCAGGATGTGTTTGCGGTGGCCGTCGCCGTAATCGCCGCCAAACATGTTGAACAGCATGAAGAAGGCGGCCTGACTGCCGTTGGTCAGTGCAATGTTTTCAGGTTTCAGGCCCCAGCCATACTCCCGGTTCAGCAGGTCCGCCAGCGAGGCGATAAACTGCTTCTCCCCCTGGGGCGGATCGTAGACACCCACCAGACGCCGGACGTCGTCCTCGTTGCGACTCATATCCCCGAGTATTTCCTGCACTCGCTGCTGGATTTCGGGGATATGACCCGGATTCCCCCCGCCCATCATGATCATGTCATCCCCGGAGGCCATGGCATTCCCCAGATCATCCATCAGGGAAGTGATACCGGCATCGGCGGTGAACTTGCGACCAAAAGCAGAGAGTTTCATGGCTCTATCCAATCAGGGCTGACAAACGGGTTTAACATCAAGTGTAGCGCGGACAGCCGGTTCGTTTAGCTGTCCAGGGCAATCCCGAGATTGCTGACGCCGTCGTTGGCGGCTTCCGCCTTCAACTGGGCGATAAAGGACTCCTTGGGAACCCGCTGGCGTTTCAACTCAAGCACCAGGTCCCGCTGGAACAGCTTGTCTTCTTTCATCAGGGGGTGATGATCGAGCAAACGAACCAGCTCGTCTTCCGGCAGGTCGTCGCCCTCGGACATCTCGATGAAGTTCATCACCGTTGCGGTCGCCAGTTGGGAGGCCTCGGTTGCCCGATGCTTGTTGGGGTTCAGGCGGTTGAGCAGCGCCTGCTCCAGCAACTGGCAGAAGTCAAACGCCGGGTAGACGCCGTAGGCGTCGTAGTCGTCCACGCTGGGCGACAGGGTTTCGAGTTTGCTCAGCAACTGGGGAATGGCGGCTTCGCTGGTCTCCTTCTGGAGCATGTCCCAGGCCAGGTCCAGGAGCTGGCGCATCTTGGCGCCCGTTTTCAGGCCAACGGCGTCGGCGAACAGGGCGTAATTGGGAAACGAGCGTTCCGCGAGGGCCAGCAGGAAGGCGCATTCACGCCATCCCTGCAGTTGTGCGACGGCTTTGAGAAACTGGTTGGCGTTCATGTCCTTGGCAGGGTCACGCCGGTCTGGCCCAGGTATTTGCCGCCCCGGTCTTTGTAGCTGGTTTCACAGACTTCGTCGGACTCGAAGAAGAGCATCTGGGCAACACCTTCGTTGGCGTAGATCTTGGCCGGGAGGTTGGTGGTGTTGGAAAACTCCAGGGTCACCTGCCCTTCCCATTCGGGCTCCAGCGGGGTGACGTTGACGATGATGCCGCAGCGCGCGTAGGTGCTCTTGCCCAGGCAGATGGTGAGTACGTTGCGAGGGATGCGGAAGTACTCGACGGTACGCGCCAGGGCGAAGGAGTTCGGTGGAATGATGCAGACGTCACCGGTGTAGTTGACGAAGCTGTTGTCGTCGAAGTTCTTCGGGTCCACTGTGGCGCTGTGGACGTTGGTGAAGATTTTGAATTCGTTACTGCAGCGGACGTCGTAACCGTAGCTGGAGGTTCCGTAGGAGATGACACGGCCTTTTTCGGTTTCGCGAACCTGTCCGTGTTCGAACGGTTCGATCATGCCGTGTTGTTCGGACATCCGGCGGATCCACTTGTCGGATTTGATGCTCATTGGTGAAATCTCGTTTCCACTGGAAAAATTGAGGCGTAGTTTACCTGTTCCCTTGGGGTCTGTCGAAGCTTGTGGAGGTCTTGCCTTGTGGGCTGCGGCTTTGGGCTTGGGCCTCAAGATTTGCGGGCTGCGGTTGCAGGGATAGCTTTCCAAAAACCGCTACGAGCACGTCCATGTGCGCTTGTCTCAGGCCGTCCCTGGCCTTCGACATTTTTGGAAAGCTATCCCTGCAACCGCGATCGGGCATAGTGCAAACCGGCCTGTGACGTCGGTCAGTGCTCAGTTACGGAAACACTTGAGATTGAACCAGACAGGTTACGCTCCCGGGTGGACAGCTCTGCCCCAACCCGACGGGCGATGTCCCGGTAACGGCGGGCCACTTCGGAGTCGGGCTCAGCGATAACGGAAGGAGTGCCGCCGTCGGTCTGCTCCCGGATGGTCATGTGCAATGGCAGCTGACCAAGCAAGGTTGTTTGGTATTCCGCAGCGATGCGCTCGCCACCGCCGTGGCCGAACAGGGGTTCTTCGTGGCCGCAGTTGCTGCAGATGTGGACGCTCATGTTTTCGATCACGCCCAGCACCGGGATGTCGACTTTGCGGAACATTTCGATGCCTTTTTTGCCGTCCAGCAGGGCGATGTCCTGGGGAGTGGTGACGATGACGGCGCCGGTGACCGGGACTTTCTGGGCAAGGGTGAGCTGGATGTCACCGGTGCCCGGGGGCATGTCGATGATGAGGTAGTCGAGTTCGTTCCAGAGGGTTTGCTGCAGCAGCTGCATGACGGCGCCGCTGACCATGGGGCCACGCCAGACCATGGGGGTTTTCTCGGTGACGACGAAGGCCATGGAGTTGGCTTGCAGGCCGTGGGCTTCCATGGGGACGAAGTACTTGTTTTCTCTCGTGTCCGGGCGTTTGCCTTCGGGCACGCCGAGCATCATGCCGATGCTGGGGCCGTAGATGTCGGCGTCGAGGATGCCGACTCTTGCGCCTTCAGCCTGCAGTGCCAGGGCGAGGTTGACGGCGGTGGTGGATTTGCCGACGCCGCCTTTACCGGAGGCCACGGCGATAATGTTCTTGACGCCTGGAACCGACGGGAGGTCTTTCTGGACTTTGTAGGAGTGGATTTTCTGGCCGACATGGACGTCGGCGCTGTCAACGCCGTCGACGTTTTCGAGGGCGTTGGTGACGATCTGTTTGAGCGCTCCGGCAATGCCTTTGGACGGGTACGGCAGTTCGACCATGAGGGTGACTTTGCCGCTGTTGTCGGCACTCAGGTTTTTGACGGCGCCGAGGTCGTACAGGTCCTTTTCGAGATAAGGGTCCCGGTATTCGCGGACAGCGGCTTCGAGGGCCTGCTGGGAAATCTGGGTCATCGGGTTCTCCGGAATAAGCTCATGAACACGGAAACAGGTGTTTCAGGTGAAAAATTGCTGCTTGGAAGGTATCATCTGTGCCCGTTTCTGACCATATGGGGTCTTTACCTGGAGCAATCAATTCAGGACATGTAACAAAACCCCGTTTTTGTCTTTCCAACCCTTACCAACAGAAGGTTCGGACATCACCATGACGCAAGCGAGCAAGCATCAGCGCGATATTCTGGTTACCAGCGCCCTGCCCTATGCCAACGGGCCGATCCACCTGGGTCACCTGCTGGAGTACATTCAGACCGATATCTGGGTGCGCTACCAGAACATGCGTGGCCACAACTGCTACTACGTTTGCGCCGACGATGCCCACGGCACCGCGATCATGCTGCGGGCCGAGCGGGAGGGCATTACTCCGGAGCAGCTGATCGACCGGATCAGCCAAGAGCACCAGGAAGACTTTGCCGGCTTCCATATCCGCTTTAACAACTATTACTCCACCCACTCGGAGGAGAACCGTTACTTCTCCGAGTACATCTACCGCCAGCTGCAGGAAAACGGGCACATCGCCACCCGGAAGATCACCCAGTTCTTCGATCCGGAGAAGGAGATGTTCCTGGCTGACCGTTTCATCAAGGGCACCTGCCCGAAATGCAAGGCGGAAGACCAGTACGGGGATAACTGTGAAGCCTGTGGTGCCACCTACACGCCGGCCGAGCTGATCAATCCGCGCTCTGCGGTCTCCGGTGCCACGCCGGTGGAGAAGGAATCCGAGCACTATTTCTTCAAGCTGCCGGATTTCCATGATTTCCTGGCCAAGTGGACCCGCAGCGGCACCCTGCAGCCCCAGGTGGCGAACAAGCTATCCGAGTGGCTGGACGCCGGGCTGCAGGAGTGGGACATCAGTCGTGATGCGCCCTACTTCGGTTTCGAGATTCCGGATGCGCCGGGCAAGTTCTTCTATGTCTGGCTGGACGCCCCCATTGGCTACCTGGCCAGCTTCAAGAACCTGTGCAACCGCGAAGGCATCGACTTCGAACACTTCTGGAAAGCGGATTCCGAGGCCGAGGTCTATCACTTCATCGGCAAGGACATCATCAATTTCCACGCCCTGTTCTGGCCGTCCATGCTGCACGATGCCGGTTTCCGGACGCCGACTGCGGTCTGGGCCCACGGCTTTGTGACCGTCAATGGCAAGAAGATGTCCAAGTCCCGTGGCACCTTCATCATGGCGCGCACCTATCTCGATCATCTGGATCCGGAGTACCTGCGCTACTACTTCGCGGCCAAGCTCACCGGCAGTGTCGATGACATGGACCTGAACCTGGAAGACTTCGCGGCACGGGTGAATTCCGACCTGGTGGGAAAGGTGGTGAACATCGCCAGCCGTAGCGCGGGCTTCATCACCAAGCGTTTTGACGGTCAGCTGAGCAAAGTGACCGAGCATGGCAAGCTGAAGGAATTCATCGAGGCCGGAAGGGAGATCGAAGACTTCTTCGAGGCCCGCGAATTCGGCCGCGCCATGCGCCGGATCATGGAGCTGGCGGATATTGCCAACCAGTACGTGAACGATGAGCAGCCCTGGGTCATTGCCAAGCAGGAAGGCCAGGACGACAACCTGCAGGCGATCTGCACCAATGCCATCAACATGTTCCGCATCCTGATGACGTACCTGGCGCCGGTGTTGCCGAAAACCGCCGAGGCCTCCGAGGCGTTCCTGAATGCGAAACTGGACTGGAACAACCGTGCCGAGCTGCTGGAACACCACGGCATCAACAAGTTCAAACCGCTGATGAGTCGGGTGGACATGGCCCAGATCGAGAAGATGCTGGATGCCTCCAAGGAGGAACTGCCTGCAGCGACCGGTCAGCCGGAACCTGCTGCCAATCTTGAGCCGATCGCCGATGAGATAGAATTCGGTGATTTCGCGAAAGTGGATCTTCGGGTCGTTAAAATTGTCAAAGCAGAGCATGTTGAAGGTGCAGACAAGCTCCTTCGCCTGACTCTTGACGTGGGACATGGCGAACGCAACGTATTTGCTGGTATCAAGTCCGCTTACAAGCCGGAGGAACTGGAAGGCCGCATGACCGTCATGGTGGCCAACCTCAAACCGAGAAAAATGAAGTTCGGTATGTCCGAAGGCATGGTTCTGGCAGCCGGTCCGGGCGGCAAGGACATTTTCATCCTGTCTCCGGATTCCGGTGCCACTCCGGGCATGCGGGTGATGTAAGCAGCGCGAGGAAGAGCGGCTCCAATGACAGAGTATTTGCTGATACTGGTCAGTACCATTCTGGTGAACAATTTCGTACTGGTTCAGTTCCTGGGCCTGTGCCCGTTCATGGGTGTGTCCGGGAAGCTGGAGACCGCCATGGGTATGTCCCTGGCCACCACGTTTGTGCTGACCCTGTCCTCGGTATGCAGTTACCTTGCCTATACCTACCTGCTGGCGCCGCTGGACCTGGCGTTCCTGAAGACCATCACTTTCATCCTGGTGATTGCGGTGGTGGTCCAGTTCACTGAAATGGTGGTTCGCAAAACCAGCCCGCTGCTCTACCGGGTTCTGGGCATTTTCCTGCCCCTGATCACCACCAACTGCGCTGTTCTCGGCGTGGCACTTCTTAACCTAAACAAAAACAACAACTTCGTTGAGTCTGTCCTGTACGGTTTCGGTGCAGCAGCCGGTTTCTCCATGGTGCTGGTACTGTTTGCCGCCATGCGCGAGCGTATCGCGGTGGCGGATGTTCCGGTTGCCTTCCGGGGTGCCGCCATTGGTATGGTAACCGCAGGACTGATGTCGCTGGCATTCCTGGGCTTTACCGGCCTGGTCACTGTCTGACGGAGCGTTTGTTGTTATGTGGACAGGCATTCTGATCGCCGTTGTTGTGCTGTTGGCCCTGGCCGTGGTGTTTGGCGGCCTGCTGGGCTTTGCCTCCGAACGGTTCAAGGTTGAGGGCAATCCTCTGGTGGACCAGATCGATGCTCTCCTGCCACAGACCCAGTGCGGCCAGTGTGGCTTCCCCGGTTGCCGCCCTTACGCCGAAGCCATCGCTCAAGGCGAAGCCATCAACAAGTGCCCTCCAGGCGGTGAGAGTACCATCAAGGCCCTCGCCGATCTGCTGGACGTCGAACCCCAGCCGCTGGATGCCGAGCACGGTGTCGAACAAGCCCGGCGCGTGGCGGTCATCCGTGAGGATGAATGTATCGGCTGTACCAAGTGCATCCAGGCCTGTCCGGTTGACGCGATCCTCGGCGCGGCGAAACACATGCATACTGTCATCGAAAGCGAATGCACCGGCTGTGATCTCTGTGTCGAGCCCTGCCCCGTTGACTGCATCGACATGGTGACTATCGAACCGGATATCCGCACCTGGACGTGGACGCCACCGCGTTCCGGCATCATTGCCACCGACCGCCAGGGAGCCAGTGCCTGATGACTCAGTTGTGGGATTTCACCGGCGGCATCCATCCGGCCGAGAACAAACAGCAATCCACGGCCCGACCAATCCGGGCAGCCGGGTTACCCGAGCGCCTTGTCCTACCGCTGCAACAGCACATCGGTGACCCGGCAGAGTCGCTGGTGCAAGTCGGCGAACGGGTACTGAAGGGACAGAAGATCGCCGATGTCACCGTCGGCATGGGCGTGCCGGTCCACGCCCCCACCTCCGGGGTGATCGAGAGTATTGCGGAAATGCCGGTGCCGCATCCTTCGGGCCTCAATGACTGGTGTATCACCCTGAAGCCGGACGGTGAGGATCAGTGGCGTGAACGGCATCCTGTGTCGGATTACCGCAGTCTGGACCGGGAGACCGTACTGGGCATCATCCATGAGGCCGGCATTTCCGGGATGGGCGGCGCCGGTTTCCCCACCGACATCAAGCTGCGCCCGCCCAAGGACCGCAAGGTGGACACCCTGATTCTGAACGGTGCCGAGTGCGAGCCCTACATCACTGCCGATGACATGACAATGCGGGAGAAGGCTGACGAGGTGGTTGCCGGCCTGAAGGTCATGGCCTGGATCCTGCGGCCGGAGCGCTGTGTGATCGGTATCGAGGACAACAAGCCGCAGGCCATCGAAGCCATGCAAAAGGCCTGCGAAGGCACACAGATCGAGATTGCCGTCATCCCGACCAAGTACCCGTCCGGCGGCGAAAAACAACTGATCCGGGTCCTGACCGGCCAGGAAGTTCCGAGCGCCGGGATCCCGGCCGATATTGGCGTCATGTGCCAGAACATCGGTACCGCCGTTGCGGTCTCCCGGGCGGTCTTTGACGACAGCCCGCTGATTTCCCGGATCGTGACCATTACCGGTGAGGCAGTCCGTGAACCCGGCAATTTCGAGGTGCTGATCGGCACACCCATCGATTACCTGCTGGAGCAGGCGAGCCTCGAATCGTCGAAGGTTAACCGCCTGGTGCTCGGGGGCCCCATGATGGGCTACACCCTGACCACCACCGCAGTCCCGGTGACCAAGACCACCAACTGCGTGATCGCCGCCACCGCGGCCGAATTGCCGGCGCCACCGCCGGAACAGCCCTGCATCCGCTGCGGCCAGTGTGCCGAAGTGTGCCCCATGGAGCTGCTGCCCCAACAACTGTTCTGGTATTCGAAATCCGGCGAATTCGAGAAGGCCGAACACCTGAACCTGTTCGATTGCATCGAATGCGGCGCCTGCTCTTATGTGTGCCCCAGCTCCATTCCCCTGGTGCAGTATTATCGCTACGCCAAGGGCGAGATCCGGGTCCAGCGGGCCGAGCAGATCAAGGCCGACCGTGCCCGGGAGCGTTTCGAGGCCCGGCAGGCTCGCCTGGAGCGGGAGCAACAGGAGAAGGAGCAGCGGCGTAAAGAGCGGGCGAAAGCGGCTGCCGAAGCCCAGGCGAAGAAGCAGGCGGAGGCTGAAAAAGCCGCCGAGGCCGGTGAGGCGGTTGACGAACGTGCCGCCAAGGCCGCGCTGGTCCAGCAGGCACTGGAACGCAAGAAGGCAAAAGCCGCCACCAAGGCGAGTCAGCCCGCCAGTGCGGAAGCGACTGCCAGTGAGGACAAGCCCGACATCGAAGCGCTGGAAAAACAGCTTGAGCAGGCCAAATCCAAACTGGATAACATGCAGGGCATGTTGGATGACGCCAAGGCCCAGCAGGCGGACAACGTCGACAAGCTTGAACGCGCCGTGGCCAAGAACCACGACCGCGTGCAACGTGCCGAACAGGCCCTGGCAGACGCCCGCAAGGCCCTGGTCGGCACCACCGAATCCCAGACATCCGATTAACCGAGCCCAGGCCCGATCTCAATGGCACTTGTTCAGCAGTCATCACCCCACGCTCACAACGCCCGACCCACATCCCGGGTCATGCTCTGGGTCATCATCGCGGCGCTGCCCGGGTTGGTCGCCCAGACCGTCTTCTTCGGCTGGGGCAACCTGATCAACGTGGCCTGGTGCATTGTCGTCGCCCTCGCCTCCGAGGCGGCTTTCCTGAAACTGCGCGGCAAGCCGGTAGCGTTTTTCCTGAAGGACAATACCGCGGCCGTCACCGGTTTGTTGCTGGGTCTCTCCCTGCCCCAGTTTGCGCCCTGGTGGGTTTCCGCCATTGCCGTCATCACCGCCATCATCATCGCCAAGCAACTATACGGCGGCCTCGGCTCCAACCCCTTCAATCCTGCCATGGTCGGCTACGCACTGGTGCTGATTTCATTCCCGGTCGCCATGACCACCAACTGGGCCGAGGCAGCCATGCTGTTCCAGGGCGCACCTGGCTTCGGAGAGACCCTCGCCCGGATCTTCTCAGCCTCCCAGACCGCCGTGGATGGCTGGACCATGGCCACGCCGCTGGGCGAATACAAGCACAAGATTGCCTCCCATACGGCCACCGAGGTTCTGACCCACCCTACGTTCGGTGAGGGCATCGCGCGGGGCTGGGAATGGGTAAATGTTGCCTTCCTGGCCGGCGGTCTGGTGCTGGTATTCCTGCGCATCATTACCTGGCATATTCCCGCCGGCTTCCTCGGCGCACTGATTGTCATGAGCCTGGCCTTCGGCGCCAATGCCGACCAGTATGCGCCCCTGTCCCTGCACCTGCTGGCCGGCGGTACCATGCTGGGCGCCTTTTTCATCGCCACCGATCCAGTCTCGGCGGCAACCAGTCACCACGGCAAGCTGATCTATGGTGCAGGCATCGGCGTGCTGATCTACGTCATCCGTTCCTGGGGGAACTACCCGGATGCGGTGGCATTCAGCGTTCTGCTGATGAATTTTGCCGTGCCTTTTATCGATTACTACACGCCGCCGCGTGCCTATGGCCACCATAAGGCCCGCCGCGGTTTGCCTGGCAAGAATCAGGGGTAAGACATGGCTGCACTGGCACAATCCATTCGACGCAGCGCCATCGGCCTGGGCCTCTTTGCCATCATCACCGGCGGCTCCATCGCCGTGACCCAGGCCCTCACTGCGGAGCGCATCCAGGAAGAAGCCGCGCGGGCAGAGGCCCGGGCCCTGTTTGAAATCATTCCGGAATCGCAGCATGACAACGACCTGCTGAACGATACCGTCCAGTTACCGGCCAGTGACCGCCTTGCCACCAGGGGTCCGGTGACCGTCTGGGTAGCCCGGAGAAACGGTGAACCTACGGGCTTCATCATGCCGGTGGTGGCCCCTGACGGGTACTCGGGCGACATCCGGCTGTTGGTTGGCATCGACCTTAAGGGCACGGTACTTGGCGTACGGGTGGTGAGTCACCGGGAGACGCCGGGGCTTGGTGACCGCATCGAGACCAAGAAGTCCGACTGGATCTACAGTTTCGAGGGGCGATCCCTCGATAACCCGGAACCGAGAAACTGGAACGTGAAGAAGAACGGCGGTGTGTTTGACCAGTTCACCGGAGCCACCATCACCCCCCGCGCCGTTGTCAAGGCGGTCCAGAAGTCTCTGATATACTTCCGCCAGAATCGGCGGGAAATCCTGAACCGACTTGAGGAGACGTCCTGATCATGGCAAGCAAGACCTCCGCAGAAATCATCCGTGACGGGCTGTGGAACAACAACCCGGCGCTGGTTCAGGTTCTGGGTTTGTGCCCGCTGCTGGCGGTAACCAGCACCGTGGTCAATGCCATCGGCCTTGGCCTGGCCACCCTGATGGTACTCATGGGCTCGAACCTGGCGGTATCGCTGATTCGCAACTTCGTGGGTGAGTCGGTCCGCTTACCAGCGTTTGTAATGATTATTGCCTCGTTCGTCACCTGTGCCGAGTTGCTGATGCAGGCCTTCACCTACGAGCTTTACCAGATTCTGGGCATATTCATTCCCCTGATTGTCACCAACTGCACCATCCTTGGCCGGGCAGACGCCTTTGCCTCCAAGAACAGCCCAGGGCCGGCAGTGCTGGATGGCGCCATGATGGGCCTGGGTTTCCTGGCGGTGCTGATTGTTCTGGGGGGAATGCGTGAGCTGATTGGCCAGGGCACCCTGTTTGCGGACATGAACCTGCTGTTGGGCCCCATGGCTGCCGACTGGGTGGTCCGCCCGTTTGAAAACTATCCGGACATGCTGTTCATGGTCCTGCCTCCCGGTGCTTTTGTCGGCCTGGGACTGCTGATTGCCCTGAAGAACGGCATCGACAGTCACCTGGAAGCCAGGCGCAAGGCCGCAGTGCCGGAACCCGCGACCAGTGGCAGCAAGCGTGTCCGTGTCACTGGCAATGTTTCCTGAACCCACACCAGAGCAGTATTGCTGACGGATGAACAAGCAAAAACGTATCGAAATCTTTACCCGGCTGCGGGATGCCAACCCCAACCCGACCACGGAGCTTAATTACTCATCGCCGTTCGAGTTACTGATTGCCGTAATTCTCTCGGCCCAGGCTACGGACGTGGGCGTTAACAAGGCCACCGACAAGCTGTTCCCGGTGGCCAACACTCCGGAGGCAATTCTGGCGCTGGGCGTGGACGGGCTCAAGGAATACATCAAGACCATTGGCCTGTTCAACAGCAAGGCCGAAAACGTCATCAAGACCTGCAGGATCCTGATCGAAAAGCATAGCGGCCGGGTCCCGGAGAAGCGTGAGGATCTCGAGGCCCTGCCCGGTGTCGGACGCAAGACCGCGAACGTGGTTCTCAACACCGCCTTCGGTCACATGGCCATGGCCGTGGATACCCATATTTTCCGGGTATCGAACCGCACCGGAATTGCCCCGGGGAAAAACGTCCTGGAAGTGGAAAAGCGCCTGTTGCGCCTGGTACCGAAGGAATTCCTCCTCGATGCCCATCATTGGCTCATCCTCCACGGCCGTTACACCTGCACGGCCCGCAAGCCCAAGTGTGGGGCCTGCATCATTGAGGATCTGTGCGAGTTCAAGGACAAGCGGGATTACCTCTGATGCCGATCTCGGAAACAAAAAAGCCGACGCTCCCTGGCGGGTACGTCGGCTTTTCAATGCCATTTCAGCGTCTGAGAATCAGCGCTGACCCAGCATCCGCTCTTTCAGGTTTTCCTGGGCCGGCTTGTCGGACAGCCAGATTCCGAACAGTGCCTTCTTGAACGCCAGATCACCTACGGTATCCCGCACCTCGCCGTTCTTCAGGACCCGAACACCCTCTCCCGGCAGGTAAACCAGATCAAACACATCGCCTTCCTTGATCTCTTCCTGGAATACGGCCATGAACTGGTCGACATCATCCTGGACCGGTGCCATGTTGCCGTCGGTAGAGGCCTCGAAGCCCTCAAGGGTCGCCTCGGTCATACGCTCGCTGGTGATCATTCCCGAGATGATGTGCAGGGTAATGGCCTGGGGCTCGTCGGCATTGATCACCGCCTCGCCGTCACTGATACTCTCCGGAACGTACAGACCACCGACATAGAGATCCATGAACCACTTGGAGCGGGTACCGGCGCCATTAAGCTTCAGCTCGGTGCCCATGGCCTGGTAGGTTTCGGGAACATCGACGCCTTCAACGGTCAGGGCCGAGGCAGGGGCTGATAACATTGCTGTGAGGATCAGGGATGCAAATCCTGATGAGAGAGCCTTCTTCATAGTCCTTTCCTTTTCCATCGTTATTATTCAATGCGTTTTCATTCGTCACCGGGGCTCGACACCCTATCCTGCCCGGTCAACGCATTCTAACAACGACCCCGGGCAGCAGAGCGCCACCTGGTTCTCATTTGCGAGGCATGAAAACAGAAAAGCCGGCCAAGGTCATTGGCCGGCTTTTCTGTTACTGGCGTCAGTGGAACTTATTGGAACAGCAGATTACCGGAGAGGCCTTCCTTCTCCAGGATTTCCCGCAGGCGGCGTAGTGCTTCCACCTGGATCTGACGAACCCGCTCCCGGGTCAGCCCGATCTCCTGACCGACTTCCTCGAGGGTACTCACCGGATAGCCGCGCAGACCAAAGCGGCGGGAAAGCACTTCCTGCTGCTTGTCACTGAGCTGGTCAATCCACTTCTCGAGGCAGGAACACATGTTGTTGTCCTGCAGCAGGTCCGCGGGGTCCGAGGCACCCTCGTCTGCCACAGTATCCAGCAAGGACTTCTCACCGCCGGCGCCGATCGGGGTGTCCATGGAGGCAACCCGCTCATTGAGGCCCAACAGGCGCTTTACGTCTGACGCTGGCTTATCGACCATCTGGGCGATTTCTTCCGCGGAAGGCTCATGGTCCAGCTTCTGGGTCAGCTCCCGGGCCGCACGCAGGTACAGGTTGAGTTCCTTGACCACATGAATCGGCAAACGGATCGTCCGGGTCTGGTTCATGATGGCCCGTTCAATGGTCTGACGGATCCACCAGGTTGCATAGGTTGAGAACCGGAAACCGCGCTCAGGATCGAACTTCTCGACCGCACGGATCAGGCCCAGGTTACCCTCTTCGATCAGGTCAAGCAGGGTAAGACCACGATTGACGTACCGGCGGGCGATCTTGACCACCAGGCGCAGGTTGCTTTCAATCATGCGCTTTCGACCTGACTCCTCGCCTTTACGGGCGAGACGGGCGAAGTAGACTTCCTCTTCCGGCGTCAGGAGGGGTGAAAAACCGATTTCGTTGAGATAGAGCTGGGTTGCGTCCAGCTGCTTCTGACTGGTGAAGTAACGTCCCTGAGTGGAGATCTCCTCTTCATCGGCGCTATCCGCCGACTCCTTTTCAACTTTGTCTTCTGCTAGCACCTGATCCTCGGAATCATCCAGATCCTCGACACGATCAACAATGATATCTTCTTGCTCTGCTGACATGTTTCTTGCCCCGCCTCTCAATAATCCTGTGGAAGGTCCGATACTTCTTCTTATCCCGGACTCTGCTTCATTCGTCTTCGTTTTCTTCAGGACATTTGTTGTTTGGCCAAATCAGGCCGGATCATTCTTGTTATTTTCTCGTACGCGGTTTCTGTCAGTGCCGGGCTTCAGGCTTGCAACAGCGATCCTGGCTGTATGCGTGAGGGCTAGCGGGGTGGCAGGTAATGGAGTGGATCGACAGGGTTGCCATTCTTCCGGATTTCAAAATGCAACATGGGTCGTTCCGCACCGCTGCTCCCGAGCTCTGCGATCACCTGTCCGGCGTTAACGTCCTCCCCTTCCTGCACCAGAATCTTCCGGTTGTGGGCGTAAGCACTCAAATAGTGCTCGTTGTGATTCACGATAATGAGGTTGCCGTAACCAAGCAACCCGTTACCGGCGTAGACCACATTTCCTCTGGCCGCCGCTTTCACAGCATCACCGGCTTTTCCGGCAATATCAATACCTTTATTGACTTTTCCGGATGTTGAATATCCTGCAATTACGGTGCCAGCGTGTGGCCAGCGCCAGCTGACACTGGCCACGGTCTGCGAGCGTTTGTCCAGGGATTCGTCCGCTGCTGCGGGCTTGGTCACCTTTGGCCTGGGGGCCGGTTTTGGCGCCGGTGCCGGAGGCGCAGCCCTGGACGGAGCAGCCGCAACTCTCTGCTTCTGACTATTCTGGCTGGAAGATGTGACAGTTCCGCGAAGGTCCAGGCGCAGGACCTGTCCGGGCTTGATGGTCCAGGGAGGTCCGATACCGTTGGCACTGCCGAGCTCCCGGTAGTCGCGGCCATATTGCCAGGCAATCCGGTAAAGGTTCTCGCCGGGCTTGACCACGTGCCGTCCCCAGTACACGGGCGGGTTATAGAGATCATCCTGGTAGATTGCCTGGGTGTTGCAGGCCGTGAGCGCAACCACGCCCAGTACGACCAGGAGTATTTTCATAAAACGAGGCTGGAGCATGGCACCTGAGTGGAACCGCGGGAAGGCCGACCGGGCGGCATTGACGAGCCCACGCAAAAATCTCACAGGAATAAATCTGCCCCAGTTATGAAAAATCCGTCTAAAAAGACCAAAGGATCAATCCAGATTCTAAAGTTTTTATAGTAACTCGCTAATTTATTGCATATTTCCAGAGGCAATCCAAGTTACGTGCCGGTCGTCTTTGTTACCTTGGGGAACACTCATTCTGTGCATCAGGTAACACTTTTTCGATTCCCGACCCATTCAATTGCCAGCACCAACAGCAATCCGACCAGAGCCATCAATAGCGCCATGGGTACCTGGGGATCCTGCCCGGTCAGCTGCTCAAATGTCGCAGGGGCAATACTGACTTCGTTCAGAGGCACCTGCTCTCCCGAACTGTTGGTGCGCCAACTGAGAACCTCCTTCCAGGGCCAGACCTTGTTCAGCGCCCCAATCATGAAACCGGTCAACAGCGCCAACACCATGTCGTGGAAATGATGAAAGGCCCAGGTTATCAGCCGGGCGATCGACAACAGCCCGACCAGGCAGCCGGCCATGAACAACACCAGAACGCCCAGGTCCGCCGCCTTGATGGCGGCCAGAACCGGCGCATACATACCGATAATCACCAGGATAAAGCTCCCGGAAATCCCCGGCAGGATCATGGCGCAGATCGCCAGGGCGCCGGAACCGAAAAATGCCAGGGCCGAAGGTGTCAGTTGACCCCCGGACAGGGTGGTAATCCACCAGGCCACCGCGATGCCCGCGATCAACGGCGCCAGCAAGGAAACCCGATAATGGCGTACCTGTCGGCCGACGTGCCAGACAGACGCCACGATCAGGCCAAAGAAAAAGCTCCAGATCAGGATTGGATAGTTGGCGAGGGCGAAGCTGATGGCCGAGGCCAGGGTCACAATACTCGACAGGATGCCCGCCAGCAGGCAGACCAGAAACGTACCGTCACAGGCAACCCAGAATGCCTGGAACCGCCCTTTGAGAAGGTCACGAAAAACAGCCACCGGGACGGCATTGATGGCTTCCAGCAGGCGGAAATAGATGCCGGTTATGAAGGCAATGGTGCCACCGGACACGCCCGGAACGATATCGGCTGCGCCCATGGCCATGCCACGCAGGAATATGGCGGCTGGATGCTGATCTCTCCGGACGTCGGGCGTGGCGTCATTCGATGCGTCACTGGACTTGCTCAACGGATCACTCCCCCGAGCAGAGGTACGAAATGCACGGGCTCCAGCTCCCGCCGCTCAAAATGCTCGCCACGGCGTACCACTTCTACCAACACCTGTTTCTCCTCTCCGACCGGGGCGATCAACACCCCGTTGTCCGCCAGCTGGGCCAGCAATTCTTTCGGCACGTCGCCCGGTGCCGCGGTCACGATGATTCCATCAAACGGTCCCCGGTCCGGCCAACCCATACCACCGTCCGCATGCTTGAGCAGGACATTGCGCGCGCCCAGCTGCCGCAAACGGTCACGGGCACGATCCTGCAGAGGCTTGATACGCTCCACGCTGTACACTTCCTCGAAGAGCCGGGACAGCACCGCGGTCTGGTAGCCGGAACCGGTCCCCAGCTCCAGGATACGAGCCGGGCCGTGGTGATGCAGAATTTCTGTCATGCGGGCGACGATGTAGGGCTGGGACAGGGTTTGCCCGTAGCCGATAGGAAGCGAGGTGTCCTCGTAGGCCCGATGGGCCAGGGCCTCGTCCAAGAAGATGTGGCGGGGTACCTCACCGATGATCTCCAGTACCCTGTCAGATTCGATCCCGGATTCACGCAGCCGCTGAACCAGGCGCATCCGGGTTCGCCGGGAGGTCATTCCAATTCCCTGGAGCTGTGCGCTCATGACGACACCCCTCCGTCGAAAGCCATCTCCTCAACCCACTCCCGCAGCGGCACCAGAGCCTCGTGGCGGGTCATGTCAATGTGAACTGGCGTGATCGAGACATAGCCCTCACGGACCGCATGGAAATCCGTTCCGGGGCCGGCATCACCACCCTCTCCGGCGGCACCGATCCAGTATCGCTGCTTGCCCCTGGGACAGGTCATGGGCACAGCCCCTTCGGCCCGCTCCCGATGGCCGAGACGGGTGACACGAATACCGGCCAGCTGCTCCCAGGGCAGATCGGGAACGTTCACATTCAGGATCGAGCGGGGGCCAAGCTGGAGTGGACGGTCCTGCTCCAACAACATGCGGACAACCCGCGCGGCGGTCTCGTAATGGAAATGGCCGTCGTTCACCAGGGACACCGCAATTGCCGGCAGTCCCAGGTGACGTCCCTCGGTAGCGGCAGCCACCGTGCCAGAATAGATGATGTCATCGCCAAGGTTGGCGTGGGTGTTGATCCCGGACACCACCCGATCGAAGGGTTCCTCGAACAGACCGTTCACTGCCAGATGCACGCAGTCGGTCGGCGTGCCATCCACGGAATGGAAACCGTTGGGGTGCTCCTCAACGGTGAGAGGCCGGTTCAGGGTGAGTGCGTTACTCGCACCACTGTGGTCCCGGTCCGGGGCCACAACTTCAAGATCTCCCAGGCCCTGAAGCCCCTCATAGAGGGCCACAAGCCCCGGCGAATGCACACCATCATCATTCGATAACAGAATTCGCACAGTGTTCTCCGCTAGCACTTTTTATTCGTTATGACGGCCGAGGCTCATGTCCTCCAGCTCGAAACTATCGCCCAGCACGGTGGTGGCGTACTGGCCGGGGGGCAAAACAAAACGAATTTCCAGGATATCGTCGCCTCGCCACTCCCAGTCCAACTCCTGCGGCTGAACGACCAGTGGCCGGCGCTCCGGCTGCATCCGCGTGGCAGCAAACAACCGCTCAAGCTCCGGCGACTGCCCGACCACTTTCCGCTCAAGTGTCTCCTGGCCATCGGTTGCGGTGGTTCCACCATCGCCCCACATCGGCCCCGTGGGCCCGGCAGCGCTTTCTGCCGGCTCTCCCGGCAGGCAGGTGGTCCAGCTACCATCCGTTACCCGCGCGGCAAGCACCTCGTTGAACAGCCAGGAGCGCGCCGCCGAAAAGTACAATACGTTTTTCGACCCGTCCCTGCCACCTCGGGAGCCACGTTTTGCGCGACCTGCCCGGCGATTCAGCTGCGAGGGATCCATCTTCAGGGCCCGGTCAAGGTTGCCACCATCACGGCCAAAGCGCTGCGGCCCGAAGTAATTGGGCGCGCCCTGTTCGCCCAGGCGATTCAATGCTTTGTCAATCTCCGCCTTCGAACCTTCCACGTTCCTCAGCACGATGGCAAACCGGTTAGCCGAGTGCTCCCCCCGCCTCAATTTCCGGGGTGCCCTACCCGACGCCAGCACGCGCCAGTTCCCGGCCACCTCCCGGATGAAGTCGTCGTCTGAGGATTCCATACCCGGACGGTAGAGACTGAACCACTGGGAAGTCACCGCGTGGCGATCCTTCAGACCACAGAACCCCACATCAAAACCGCGACAACCGGCCATCTGTGCCAACTGCCTGGCCACAAACTCGGTGTTATCGCCCGTCTTCTCAAGGCACAGGCAAAGGTGCTCACCTTCTCCGGGAATCAGATCAGAAACATCCAGGACTTCCTCGACCCGGAAATCCTCGGGAACACTCTTCAGCTGAGCCCTCGCGACCCGACCGTGACTGGTTGGCCAGTCCAGGCGCCATTGATGGCCTGTGGTGTTTTGATTGCTCACGTGCTCACCGGCTCAAGCAGACAAATTGCCTGACAGGCAATCCCCTCACCGCGCCCGGTAAAACCCAGCTTCTCCGTGGTGGTCGCCTTGACGCTCACCCGGTTCGCGGCAATCCCCAGATCCTCGGCAATGTTCAGGCGCATGGCGTCCACATGGGGTGCCATCTTCGGCGCCTGGGCAATGATCGTGCTGTCCACGTTCACGACCTCGTAGCCCTCGTCACGCACCCGGGCCATCACCCGGCGCAGCAGATCCCGGCTGTCCGCACCCGCCCACTCGTCACTGGTATCCGGAAACAGATGGCCGATATCCCCGAGGGCAACGGCCCCGAGCAGCGCATCCGCCAGGGCATGGAGCAACACATCGCCATCAGAATGCGCCTTCAGGCCCTGACTGTGAGGAATCTGGACACCACCAAGAATGACGGAATCGCCTTCGCAAAAGGCATGGACATCAAAGCCCTGACCAATCCGCATGCTGTTCTCCGGAAGGTTGAAAGGAATTTCGGGCGGAACCGGTCACAACCGGCTCAGGATAAAACCGGCCAATGCCAGATCTGACGGAACCGTAATCTTGATATTATCCGGCCGCCCCTCCACCAGAACCGGCATGTTACCGGAAAATTCCATGGCAGAGGACTCATCCGTCACCCCATGCCCGGCATCCAGACACGTTTCCAGCGCCCGGGTCAGCGCCCCGAACCGGAACATCTGCGGCGTCAACGCCCGCCACAGCCTGCTGCGATCCACCGTCGCCTCCACCTCCGGCGGCTGGCCATCGTCGGCTTGCTTCAGCGTATCCGCCACCGGCGCCGCCAGCAGCCCGCCAACGGGGTGCCCGGAAAGGGTATCGATAAGGTTTGCCAGATCATCAGGGTGGACACAGGGCCGGGCAGCATCATGCACCAGCACCCAATCGTTCTCATCGGCCTGCTCCTGCAACGCATGAAGCGCCGAAAGCACCGAATCGGCACGTTCCTTACCACCGGTGCAGGTCTGGATACGGTCATCGTTGACGGCTTCGGTATCAGGCCACCAATGGTCCTGGGGGCTCAGGGGGACCATGCAGCCGGAAAAATCGGCATTATCGAGTAGGCGGGAAAGAGTAATATCGAGAATGAAACGGTTCGACAGCGTCAGGTACTGTTTCGGCACTTCTGACTTCATGCGCTTGCCGATGCCAGCGGCGGGGACAACAAGCCAAAAATTCGGGATAGTCATGTGGTATACGCACTCAGCTGGGAGAGTGGCGGGGGCATTCTTTCCGGGAATGTCTGTGGCCAAGGATGGCCACAGCCAAGCGCACATGGGTGAGGCAAGCGTTTTATGAAGCAAAGCTTCATGCGCAGCCGAACGACAGCAATCTGCGATTGCTGGCTGGACCCACTTGTGGGTGCTCGTAGCGTTTCCCGGAAAGAATACCCCCGCCGCTCTGTGCTCCCAAACGGAAGATCAATTCTCAACAACCAGGAAAAAAGTCTCGTCCTCGCGAATCAACCCAAGGTTCATCCTCGCCCGCTCTTCCAACGCCCCCTGCTCACTACGCAGGTTCCGAACCTCCGCATACAGGCGATCATTCCGGGCCGCCAGATCGGCATTCTCCGCACGCTGCTCGGCAATCGACTGCTCCAGGGACCACACCTGCGCAAAGCTGCCCTCCCCGACCCACAGGCGAACCTGCAGCAGGAGAATCAACACAACCATGATGGCCCAAAGCGTCTTCATTCCAATTCCGTCGGAGAAATAACCGTTCAAAAATTCAACACTGGCTAGTGAGTATAGACCTTAGAGTAGATTAACAACAAATTCTTCTAACTGGTTGTACAAAAAGGCCATCGTGTCTGAATTTTCATTCAGGACGCGATGGCCTTAACATTTTGTTACCTGCCGGCTGCCGCCGGCAAGCAATTTTTTACCGCCGGACCTCAGCCCTGACCCTTGATCTCGCTCAGGCCACGGTAAGGCGCCTTGCCATCCAGCGCTTCTTCAATGCGCAGCAACTGGTTGTACTTGGCAACCCGGTCAGAACGGCACAGGGAACCGGTCTTGATCTGGCCCGCGCAGGTGGCAACCGCCAGATCCGCAATGGTGGTGTCTTCGGTCTCACCGGAACGGTGGGAAATGACCGCGGTGTAACCCGCATCCTGGGCCATCTTGATGGCATCCAGGGTCTCGGTCAGGCTTCCGATCTGATTGAACTTGATCAGGATGGAGTTTCCAACACCCTTCTCGATGCCCTGCTCCAGGATCCTGGTGTTGGTCACGAACAGATCGTCACCCACCAGCTGAACCTTGCTACCCAGCTTGTCGGTCAGCACTTTCCAGCCGTCCCAGTCGCTCTCGTCCATGCCGTCTTCGATGGAAACGATCGGGTAACGCTCGCACAGACCGGCCAGGTAATCGGCAAAGCCTTCAGAGTCGAAGCTCTTGCCTTCGCCGGAAAGCTGGTACTGGCCATCCTTGTAAAATTCGGAGGAGGCACAGTCCAGAGCCAGGGTGACGTCTTTGCCTAGCTCGTAGCCAGCCTTCTCAACCGCTTCCTTGATGGCAGCCAGCGCCGCCTCGTTGGACGGCAGGTTCGGGGCAAAGCCACCCTCGTCACCCACTGCGGTGTTCAGGCCCTGGGCCTTCAGCACCTTCTTCAGGCTATGGAAAATCTCGGCGCCCACACGCAGGGCTTCAGCAAAGCTCTTGGTGGCAACCGGCTGAACCATGAACTCCTGGATGTCGACGTTGTTATCCGCGTGCTCACCACCGTTCAGAATGTTCATCATCGGCACCGGCATGGAGAACTTGCCGGAAGTGCCGTTCACGTCGGCAATATGCTCGTACAGCGGCTTGCCCAGGGAGGCAGCAGCAGCTTTGGCGGCAGCCAGGGAAACAGCCAGAATCGCATTCGCACCCAGGTTGGCCTTGTTCTCTGTTCCGTCCAGATCAATCATGACCTTGTCCAGCCCACGCTGATCAGCGGCATCTTTGCCCACCAGAGCATCACGGATCTTGCCGTTCACGGCTTCAACAGCCTTGCGAACACCCTTGCCAAGGTAACGGGACGAGTCACCGTCACGCAGCTCCAGAGCCTCCCGGGAACCGGTAGATGCACCGGAAGGCGCGCAGGCACGTCCGAGAGTGCCGTCTTCCAGGATAACGTCCGCTTCCACGGTCGGGTTACCGCGGGAATCCAGGACCTCACGGGCTTTGATGTTAGCAATCTTGGTCATTCGACTGATTCTCCAGATTTTCGATTTCTAAACGGTTCTAATGTGTAGCTGGGCATAGAGCAGGTGGGGGATGGCTTTCCGAAACTGTGCGGAGCCAGGGATGGCGGAGCCCAAGCGTCACAGGGACGTGCCGCAAGGAGCGTGTTTCGGAAAGCCATCCCCCACCTGCTCGTACTCCCAATCAAAACAAACACCGCCAATCAGGCGGTGTCGATAGGTTTAAAACTTTTAACCAGGTCATCCACGGCTTTGACCCGCTCAAGGAACGGCTCAAGCTGGCTGAGCCGCAAGGCGCATGGACCATCACACTTGGCCTGATCCGGGTCCGGATGCGCTTCCAGGAACAGACCGGCCAGGCCCTGGGACATACCCGCCAGTGCCAGGTCAGTTACCTGTGCCCTTCGACCACCGGCCGAATCGGCGCGGCCACCCGGCATCTGCAGGGAATGGGTCACGTCAAACATCACGGGCACATTCATGGCCTTCATGATGCCGAAGCCGAGCATGTCCACCACCAGGTTGTTGTAACCGAAGCTGCTGCCCCGCTCGCACAGGATCACCTTGTCGTTGCCGGCCTCCTCGCACTTGGTGATGATGTGCTTCATCTCCTGGGGCGCGAGAAACTGGGCCTTCTTGACGTTGATCACCGCGCCGGTCTCGGCCATGGCGACCACCAGATCGGTCTGGCGGCTCAGGAATGCCGGCAGCTGGATGATATCGCACACTTCCGCCGCCGGGGCCGCCTGGGCTGGCTCGTGAACATCGGAAATAATCGGGACGCCGAACTTGCTCTTGATGTCCGCCAGGATCTGCAACCCCTTCTCAAGACCGGGGCCACGGAACGAGTGCACGGACGAGCGGTTAGCCTTGTCGAAAGAGGCCTTGAACACGTACGGGATGCCGAGGCGACCACAGACATCCACATACTTTTCAGCCACCTCGAAGGCAAGCTCCCGGGACTCGAGCACGTTCATCCCTCCGAACAGCACGAACGGCTTGTCGTTGGCGACTTCGATGCCCGAGACGTTTACCGTGCTCTGCGCCATACTCAGGACTCCTTCTTGTGCGCCAGAGCCGCTTTAACAAAGCCCTTGAACAGCGGGTGGCCGTCCCGGGGCGTGGAGGTAAATTCCGGGTGGAACTGACAGGCCACAAACCAGGGATGATCCGGCGCTTCCACCACTTCCACCAGTTTGCCATCGGTTGAACGCCCGGAGATCTGCAGCCCCGCGCCTTCCAGCGCCGGCAGGAAATGGTTGTTCACCTCGTAACGGTGACGATGACGCTCGCGGATGGTCTTCTTGCCGTAACAGTTGGCAATGGTGGAGCCCTCGGTCAGGACGCAGTCCTGGGCACCCAGGCGCATGGTGCCGCCCAGATCGGATTCCTCGGTGCGCTCTTCGCGCTCACCGGTGGCATCCAGCCATTCAGTAATAAGGCCAACCACCGGCTCCGGAGTATGGGTACGGAATTCGGTACTGTGGGCATCCTTCAGGCCGGCGACATTGCGGGCGTATTCAATCACGGCTACCTGCATGCCCAGGCAGATACCCAGGTAGGGAACCTTGTTTTCGCGGGCATACTGTACGGTGCGGATCTTACCCTCAACACCGCGCTCGCCGAAGCCACCGGGCACCAGGATCGCATCGGCAGATTCCAGCACGCGTGTGCCGTCCCGCTCGATGTCTTCGGAATCGATGTAGTTGATGTTTACCTTGGTGCGCGTTTTGATGCCCGCGTGCAGCAGGGACTCAATCAGCGACTTGTAGGCATCCAGCAGCTCCATGTACTTGCCGACCATGGCAATGGTCACTTCCTGATCCGGATGCATCAGTGCTTCGACCACGCTGTCCCACTCGCTCAGGTCTGCGGCCCGCGCATCCAGACCGAAACGCTCGATCACCAGCTGGTCCAGGCCATGCTCGTGAAGCATGCGCGGAATGGCATAGATGGACTTGGCGTCCTGGAGCGGAATGACGGCGCGCTCTTCCACGTTGGTGAACAGCGCAATCTTGCGGCGGGAGCTGGCATCCACCTCGTGCTCGGAACGGCACAACAGGATATCCGGCTGCAGACCGATGGAGCGCATTTCCTTGACGGAGTGCTGGGTCGGCTTGGTCTTGATCTCGCCGGCAGTGGCGATATACGGAACCAGAGTCAGGTGCATGAACAGGGCCCGCTGGGGACCGACTTCAACTTTCAGCTGACGGCAGGCTTCCAGGAACGGCAGGGATTCGATGTCACCTACAGTGCCACCGATCTCGATCAGTGCCACATCCACGCCTGCGGCGCCTTCCACCACCCGACGCTTGATCTCGTCGGTGATGTGCGGAATGACCTGCACGGTACCGCCCAGGTAGTCGCCACGGCGTTCCTTGCGGATCACTTCCTCGTAGACGCGACCGGTGGTGAAGTTGTTACGGCGGCTCATCCGAGTGCGGATGAAACGCTCGTAGTGGCCAAGGTCCAGATCGGTTTCCGCGCCATCTTCGGTGACAAAAACCTCACCGTGCTGGAACGGGCTCATGGTGCCGGGGTCTACGTTGATGTAGGGGTCCAGCTTGAGAATGGTGACCTTCAGGCCGCGTGCCTCGAGGATGGCTGCCAGGGAGGCAGACGCAATACCTTTCCCCAAGGAGGACACGACACCGCCGGTGACGAAAATATAACGCGTCATGCAGATTCCGTGATTATCTGGTTCGGTGAAGGAGGGAGATTGTTCATCTCAAGATGGGACGCCAGACTACCAGAAAGCCCCTCTCTACTCAATCACAATCCCGCTCCACAATCAGCCGCCAGCCGGCGGCAGGGGCGCCTCCCGAGTATTGTCCAGAACACCACAAATCGCCAATTGCGATCAGGGTTTCCTCCTCGCCATCCCGGCTGAAAACCAGCGGAATACATGGTCTCTCCCAGGGTGGAATCCCCTGCTCCTGCAACCATTTCTTGACCCGTTTTCCGGGCCCTTCCGGTACCGGACGGAAACGCTCACCCCCTTGCCTCGTAGATACCCGTATTGCCGGCGGTGGCTGTTTCTGGCCTTCAGCAGGAAGCAGCCGGATGCGCCAGTCTCCCCAACAGAGGGGTTGTTCGGGCCGGAGTTCTGCGTTTGTAGTTTCCGGTTCTGACCGGTCGGGAACCAGATACAGCCGGCCCCGGAAGCGCCGAATAGCAAAGCCCGCACCGAGCAGCTCCGGCTCACCGTCTTCCCGGGCATGGATCAGATCGGCGATCACCTGCCCCCAGTCCTGTATCGACGGCAGATTGTAACCGGAAGTCCGGATCCACCAGCGCAGCAGGTTTTTCTGTTCCGGGAGTGGCAACTGGCTCAGCCGTTCGGTGCATGGATGCCGGCCGTCAGGCGTACAGTCGCGCCACTGGATCTCGGCCAGCCGGTCAGTCAGGGCCACCTGTTCGGCACAGGCAGCGGCGGTGTGCCTGAGCCTGGCATTCAGGCCGGGCCAGCGCTCTTTGAGTTCGGGCAGGATCTTATGCCTGAGGAAGTTCCGGTCGAAACGCTCGTCGACATTACTCGGATCCTCCACCCACTCCAGACCGGCCTCTTTGGCCCATCGGGACAACTGTTCGCGGTCGAACCCGAGCAGTGGGCGCACCAGTCGCCCCGCCCCCAGTGCCCGCTCATGGGGCATACCCGCCAACCCCCGGACACCGGTGCCGCGAAGCATCCTGAACAGTACCGTCTCGGCCTGATCGTCGGCGTGATGGGCCATCAGCAGCAAATCGCCAGATTGCAGAATCTCTTCGAACACGGCGTAGCGGGCATGGCGGGCGGCTTCCTCGATGCTTCCGGCGCTGTTCTCGGCATTCCCCGCCCGGACATCCACCCGGCGCACCTCCAGCTCAATGCCCAGAGCCTCACAGGTCTGGCGGCAGAACTGCTCGGATTGCGCCGAATTGGCCTGTAACTGGTGATTGATGTGAACGGCGCGAAGATCGGGACTGCCGGGAAAACAGTGGGCTGCAACGTGCAGTAATAAGGTGGAATCGAGACCGCCACTGAAGGCAATCCAGAGTCTGTTGTGCGCGGGGAGTGACCTGACCGGGGCGCAGAGTGCCTCCGGCCAGGCAAAACCGGGAACGGGCTTAGCGCCCGTTGTCATAGCGGGTCAGCCGCTCGTAACGGCGGGATACCAGCTCGTCCGGCGGCAGACGGGAAAGTTCCGTCACGCCCTTGGTCAGGGTCTCACGGAGGGATTCCGCCATCTTTTCCGGATTCCGGTGCGCGCCGCCCAGCGGCTCGGGAATAACGTTATCCGCCAGTCCGAGATCCTTGAGGCGGTCTGCCGTTACCCCCATGGCCTCGGCTGCCTGGGCCGCGTATTCCGCGCTCTTCCAGAGGATGGAGGCACAACCTTCCGGTGAAATGACCGCGTAGGTTGAGTACTGAAGCATGTTCAGCTGGTCACAGACGCCGATTGCCAGGGCGCCACCGGAACCACCCTCACCAATCACCGTAGAGATGATCGGGGTTTTCAGGCGGGACATCACGGCAAGGTTGAAGGCAATCGCCTCGCTCTGGCCACGCTCCTCGGCACCGATGCCGGGGTAGGCACCCGGCGTGTCGATGAAGGTCAGGATAGGCATCTTGAAACGCTCGGCCATTTCCATCAGGCGCAGGGCCTTGCGGTAACCCTCCGGGCGGGGCATGCCAAAGTTGCGCTTGACCTTGTCCCTGACTTCACGGCCCTTCTGATGGCCGATGACCATGACCGGCTTGTCACCCAGGCGTGCGGTACCGCCGACAATGGCCTGGTCATCCGCGTAACGGCGATCCCCGTGCAGCTCGTCGAAATCATCGAAAATCATCTCGATGTAATCGAACGTGTAGGGCCGGCGCGGGTGCCGGGCCAGCCGGGCAATATCCCAGGGCTGCAGATTCGAGAAGATGCTCTCCGTGAGACTGACGCTCTTCTTCTTGAGGCGGCTGATCTCATCGGTGATGTTGATGTCGGTGTCGTTACCGACCATGCGAAGCTCTTCAATCTTGGCTTCCAGGTCGGCGATCGGCTGTTCAAAATCCAGGTAATTAGGGTTCATGATGTTCCATCATTTTGATTTGCCTGACGACCCGGCGGGCCGCCAAAACCAGAATTTGGGACAAAGATAGCAGTGCATAAAGGCCGGCTAAAGCGGACATTGGTCTTAATCATAGACCAGTTCAACCGATTGGTCGCCCACCAGGTACCGGAGCTCCAGCAACAGGTTATCGTCCGGCTGCACCCGCCAGGACTCGCCCAGCTCGATGCGGGTCCGGGCCTCGGGACTGCGATACTCGATCCATACCGGACTGCCCTCACAACGAAACGGTCTCAGGGTTTCATCCAGTTTGTCCAGCAGACCATTCTGCAGCTGATCCGCCGCCAGCTCCAGTTTCAGCCCCCGGCTGAACTGTTGCCGGGCGGTGGCCACGTCCATCACGGAGTTGACCCGCATTTTCATCTGCCCGGAGTAGTCATCGTGACTGACCTGCCCTTCCACCACAATGACCTGGTCCGATTGCAGCAGCTCCCTGTTCTCGAAGAAGGTCTCCGAGAACAGGGTTGCCTCGATGCGGGCGCTGCGGTCGTCCAGGGTAATGAAACACATGGTCGAGCCGGTCCGGGTTTTCATGGTGCGCTGGGCAACCACCAGGCCCGCCACGCGCTGGGGCGCCTTGTTCGGTTTCAGATCGGCGATGGATGAGCGGACAAACCGGCGAACTTCCTTCTCGTATTCGTCGAACGGGTGTCCGGTCAGGTACAGCCCCAGGGTATCCTTCTCGCCCTTGAGGCGTTGCTTTTTCGGCCATTCACGGACATGGGCCACGTCGGCATAGGCATCGCCATCCTCACCGCCGGACTCCAGCATTTCACCAAACATATCCATCATGCCCACGGCATCGTTGCGGGACTGCTGGTCGGCCTGCTGCACCGCCTTGTCGATGCTCGCCATCAGCTGGGCCCGACCGGCGCCAAGCTTGTCCATGGCACCGGCGCGGATCAGCGCCTCCATGGCCCGCTTGTTGACCTTCTTGAGGTCCACCCGCCGGCAGAAATCGAAGATGTCCTCGAACGGACCGTCTTTGGCCGCCGCCACGATACTGTCAATCGGGCCCTCACCCAGGCCCTTGATGGCGCCAAGACCGTAGACAATCTGGCCCTCATCGTTGACGGTAAAGGTGTAGGCGGAACGGCTGACATCCGGCACCAGCAGGTCCAGCTTCATGTTCCGGCACTCTTCCACCAGCGTCACCACCTTGTCGGTGTTCTGCATATCGGCGGTGAGTACCGCGGCCATGAACTCGGCCGGGTAATGGGCCTTGAGCCACAGGGTCTGGTAGGACACCAGGGCGTAGGCGGCGGAGTGCGACTTGTTGAAGCCGTAACCGGCGAACTTTTCCACCAGGTCGAAGATGTTCTCGGCCAGGGTCTTGTCGATGCCGTTCTTTTCACAACCGTCGAGGAAAATGGCCTTCTGCTTGGCCATCTCCTCCGGTTTCTTCTTACCCATGGCCCGACGGAGCATGTCCGCACCACCCAGGGTATAGCCGGCCATCACCTGGGCAATCTGCATGACCTGCTCCTGGTACAGGATGACCCCGTAGGTGGGCTCCAGTACCGGCTTCAGACCCTCATACTGATAATCCGGATGCGGGTAGGACATCGGCTGCCGGCCGTGCTTCCGGTCGATAAAGTCATCCACCATGCCCGACTGCAGCGGGCCGGGGCGGAACAGCGCCACCAGGGCGATCATGTCTTCCAGGGAATCCGGCTGCAGGCGGCGGATGAGATCCTTCATGCCGCGGGATTCCAGCTGGAACACGGCCGTGGTTTCGGCCCGCTTCAGCATCTCGAAGGAGGGCTTGTCATCCAGCGGGATGGTGCTGATATCCAGGACACCCTCGCCGAGCTTTTCCCGGCGCGGGTTGATCATGTTCAGGGCCCACTTGATGATGGTGAGGGTCCGCAGGCCCAGGAAGTCGAACTTCACCAGGCCGGCGTCTTCCACGTCGCCCTTGTCAAACTGGGTTACCAGGCTGCCGCCCTCGTCATCGCAGTACAGCGGCGAGAAATCGGTAATCTTGGTGGGCGCGATCACCACCCCACCGGCGTGCTTGCCGGCGTTCCGGCAGACACCTTCGAGCTTGAGGGCCATCTCCCAGATTTCCTGGGCTTCCTCATCCTGTTCCAGGAAATCCTTGAGCTGGGGTTCCTGCTCGATTGCCTTTTCCAGGGTCATGCCCACTTCGAACGGAATCAGCTTGGACAACTTGTCCGCCAGACCGTAAGACTTGCCCTGCACCCGCGCCACATCGCGCACCACCGCCTTGGCGGCCATGGTACCGAAGGTGATGATCTGGGAGACCGCCTCACGGCCGTACTTCTCGGCGGTATAGTCGATCACCCGGTCGCGGCCTTCCATGCAGAAGTCGACGTCGAAGTCGGGCATGGATACCCGTTCCGGGTTCAGGAACCGCTCGAACAGCAAGTCGTATTCCAGCGGGTCGAGATCGGTGATCAGTAGTGCATAGGCCACCAGGGAGCCGGCACCGGAACCCCGGCCGGGGCCTACCGGCACGCCGTTGTTCTTGGCCCACTTGATGAAGTCCATCACGATCAGGAAGTAACCCGGGAACCCCATCTGGGTGATGATATCCAGCTCGAAGTTCAGGCGCTTGTAGTAGGCTTCCCGCTTCTGGTCGTATTCCGGGTCGTCCTTGCTCAGGGTTTTCGCCAGGCGCGCTTCCAGGCCTTCTTCAGACACATGGCGGAAATATTCGTCCATGGTCATGCCGTCGGGGATCGGATAGTTGGGCAGGAAGTACTCGCCCATGCGCACTTTCACCGAGCAGCGGCGGGCAATTTCCACCGTGTTCTCGACCGCCTCGGGAATGTCCGAGAACAGGTCGATCATCTCCTCGGCGCTGCGCAGGTATTGCTGGTCACTGAACCGGCGCTCGCGACGAGGGTCGTCCAGGGTCCGGCTTTCGCCGATGCAGACCCGGGCCTCGTGGGCCTCGAAGTCATCGGCTTCCAGGAAGTGGACATCGTTGGTGGCCACCACCGGCAAGCCCAGCTTCGCCGCCAGCTCAACACTCAGGTGCAGGCAATCTTCGTCACCGGCGCGTCCGGTGCGCTGAAGCTCCAGGTAATAGCTGTCCGGGTAGAGGTTCATCCAGTATTCGGCGCGCTCACGGGCCAGCTCGGGCTTGTCCGCCAGCAGTGCCTTGCCGACATCCCCCAACTTGGCGCCGGAGAGTGCGATCAGCCCTTTTGCCCGTGCTTCCAGCCAACTGCGCTGGATGATGGGTTTGCCGAAGCGCTGGCCATCGGTGTAACCGAGAGAGATGATTTCCGTAAGGTTCAGGTAGCCGTCATTGTCCCTCGCGAGCAGCGTCAGGCGAAAGGGATTGTCCGGCTCGTCCGGGTTTTCCAGCCACAGGTCCGCGCCGATAATCGGTTTGACACCGGCACCGGTGGCCGCCTTGTAGAACCGCACCAGCGAGCACATGTTGGATTGCTCGGTCAGCCCCACGGCGGGCATGCCCAGCTCGGCGACGCGACTGATCAGGGGTTTGACCCGGACCAGTCCATCCACCATGGAGTATTCGGAATGTACGCGAAGGTGTACGAAGGTTTGCGCCATAATAAAAGGCTGTTCCTGCTTGTGTTCAGTCGTGGGCGCGGGCTCAGCCGCCGATCAACGCCCGGATATCCGCTTCTGTCTGGGGGCCGAAGCGGGTTTCCAGTAATTCTCCGTCCGGGTTCACGACAAACGTTGCCGGCAGTGCCACCGGCACCTGCCAGCCGAACCGGGAGGCGGGATCTTCCGCCAGCATGGTGAACTCGATGCCCATCCGCTCACCAAGCTCGGCCAGTTCCGTTCCGGTTACGCCGTCAAAGTTGACGCCAAGCACCGCAATATCCGGCGCCTTGTCCAGTTCGTTCAGTTCCGGAATTTCCTCCAGGCAGGGCTTGCACCATTCGGCCCAGTAATTGACCAGCACCCACTGGCCGCGCAGGCTGTCCCAGTTCAGGCGGGGTCCTTCCGCGCGTTCAAACTCGGTTTTCTGGCAGCCTGACAAAAAAACCGTCATAAGCACGGCTGCAACCATCAACCCTCGGGCACGGCCACCTGACACAGGGTACTGCACGGCAACTCCTCCTGTTAGACTACGGGCCTTTCAAACCCGCTGTATCCATCCCAGACAATCAGGCCAGAAGATGACAGAACCGACCCGGATTTTCCACAACCCGCGCTGCTCCAAGTCACGTCAAACACTTGAACTGCTTAACGAACGGGGAATCGAGCCGGAGATTATACGCTACCTGGAAACCCCTCCGACAGCGGAAGAGCTCGGGAATATCCTGGATATGCTGGCCTGCGAACCCCGGGAACTCATGCGCACCAAGGAAACTGAATACAAGGAGCTGGGCCTGGACAATCCTGAGCTGTCCCGGGACCAGCTGCTCCAGGCGATGTCCGAGCATCCAAAACTGATCGAGCGCCCCATTGTGATTCGTAACAACAAGGCGGCCCTGGGCAGACCGCCGGAGAATGTTCTGACCATTCTGTAATGTCATCTCCGAATCCAGTTACAAGCCGCCAAGCAAGGAAACCCGTTCCATGGCAGAGCATGCACCTTACGTCCTGATCCTTTATTACAGCCGCAACGGCCAGACCGCAGAGCTGGCCGGCCAGATCGGCCGGGGCGTTGCCCGGGTACCCGGCATTGAGGCCCGCCTGCGGGCCGTGCCGCCGGTATCCCCCGATACCGAAGCGAGCCTGCCGCCGGTACCTGATGAGGGAGCGCCCTATGCCACCAAGGCTGACCTTGCCGGATGCTCCGGGCTGGCCATTGGCAGCCCCACGCGCTTTGGCAACATGGCGGCGCCACTGAAGCACTTTCTCGATACCACGGGCGACCTGTGGCTGAGCGGTGCCCTGGCCGGAAAACCCGCCGGTGCGTTCACCTCGACCGGCAGTCTCCACGGGGGCCAGGAAACCACCCTGATGACCATGATGATCCCGCTGCTTCACCATGGCATGGTGTTGTGCGGTCTGCCCTACACCGAGCCGGCACTGAGCGAGACCGAATCCGGGGGAACCCCCTACGGCCCATCCCACTGGGCCGGTACCGGAGAACAGCTGCCCCTGAGCGAACACGAGAAGACCCTGTGCCAGGCCTTCGGCCAACGCCTGGCTACCCTGGCCCTTAAATTGTCCGACTGAACCGGAAAGTAACCATGCTCCACAACCCCAAAGCCAAACAGACTGCCCGGCTGACCATTCTGCTGTACCTGGCGGTGCTGGCGACCCTCATTGCCACCACGTTTTTTCCCGCGCCGGTTGAAGGGGTGTCCATTACCCTGATGCTGGCAGTAAAACTGGTACCGCTGCTGGCCTTCGCCGTGCCGGTATTCCGGGGCCATAACCGCGGCTACATCTGGATGGCCTTCGTGGTGATTTTCTACTTCACCCAGGCGGTGGTGTCAGCCTGGCTCAGCGAGGGAGCCCCCGGTCCGGTACTGCTGACGGTGCTGACGCTGTTGCTGTTCGTCGTGGCGATGGTCCACCTGAAGGTAAATCGCCCACAGGCCAGCTGATCCTGGGGGCAGAGCTGCCCACATCACGCTCCGGGACGCAGACCACACTGCCCCAGCAGGTCCTGCCAGGCCCGGGTGTGATCCGCCATCGACCGGTCCAGCTCCAGCCAGAGGCTGCCTTCAGCGGACAGCGAAAGGTGATGCCGATACCAGTCCCGGAACCGATCCGGCATCACGTCTTCCTGCTGCTGCGCCAACTGGGCCAGGGGCTCGATCAAAGCATCCCGTGCCCGACGGATCTCCCCCATGTAGGGCTGGATCTCTCCGATGTACACGTTGAAGAACGTGTTCTGAACAATGTCGGACTGATTGTTCGGCTTGCCATTGAGGCACAGCGGCCGGCCTTCCAGTCGTTCCTGCAACAGGCCGGTGGCGTCGTCGAGCCTGGCCGCCAGCAAGCGGGCACTGTTGATCAACTGCCCCGCCCGATACTCCGCCTGCCATCGCTGATGAACGTTGCCCGCAAACGCCAGTGACACATCCAGCTTCTCATCCAGCAGCCTGGCAGTGGCGGCATTCAGCTGTTGCGCATCCAGCGCCAGATCGGAAACCGGATCGCCTTCCGGGGCTACCGGGTAATAACCCTTTGCCAGGGTGAACAGCGTCTCCACCTCTTCCACACCCCAGGTGGCATTCCATACTGCGATGGGCAGGGACTCCCGCTTGCTCTCGATCGCTTCCCCCAGCGATTCCTCAAGCTCCTCGTCATCCACCTCGGGCAGACACTCCCGCGCCGCCGCGATGAAGCGTACCTCGTAACGAAGACGATTGAGGGGCTGCATGACCCGGCCCATCACCGAATTCTTCTCGCCCACCACGAACTGCAGCTCACAGCCATAGAGGGACAGGAAATCGAGCATGCCCATGTCCAGTTCCGGCATGGCCAGCACGCGATCACGACGGCGGGGAATCTGTTCGGCGGGTTCCGGGGAAGAGAGCTCGGGTTCCGTCTCCAGAACCCGGGCGACCCGCTCCACGTATTCATCCAGCATGGGGCGGGCCTCGGAAAAGGGATTACAGGCACTCAGGACCGGAACCATCAGCAGCAGCGCCATTGGGCGGGCCCAGCGTATTCCGGTCATGGGATCCTCCTGTGGGTCGGGCGGAGGTGTCAGCGCTTGCGCAGCAGAGTCTCCACCTCCGAGAAATCGCGGGCGACGAAACGGCCGGTGTCAGGCAGCTCTCCCTCCCGGACCAGCCAGGCAGTCTTAATGCCGGCAGCCTCTGCCGCTTCGAGTTCCGCCTCGACATCGGACAGAAACAGCACGGTTTCCGGCTCAACCCCCAGCTCTTTGAGAATATTACGATAGGAATCGGCTTCTTTCTTACCGCCGATGCGGGTGTCGAAATACCCGGAGAAAAACGGCGTGAAATCTCCCTCGGTGGTAAAGCCGAAAATGAGCTTCTGGGCCTTCACCGAACCGGAGGAGTAGACAAACAGACGCAGCCCCCGATCATGCCAGCGCTGCAGGTAGTCGGCCGCGTCCGGGTAGATATGCCCCTTCAGCTCGCCCTGCTGGTAGCCCTGCTCCCAGACCATACCCTGCAGGGCTTTCAGGGAGGTTTCCTTGCGGTCTTCCCTGATCCACTGCTGGAGTACCTCGACAAGGCCCTCCACATCCTGCCGGTCGACGCCACTTGCTGCGGCAACCGCATCGAGCTGCTCAGCCACGGCAGGATCACCCCGGTTTTCGGTCACGAACCCGGGCAGGTGTTCAGCCGCGAACGGAAACAGCACGTCGTGCACAAACGAAATGGAGCTGGTGGTGCCCTCAATGTCGGTCAGGATAACCCGGATCATCCACCCGCCTCCGCCAGCGCTTCGTACCGGGGCAGCCGGCTGGCGATGTCCTCACCGGTAAAGTCCGCCACCCAGCCTTCGGGATTGCTGAACAGGCGAATGCAGGTGAATTCCGGGTCGGGCCCCATATCAAACCAGTGCCGGGTACCGTCCGGGACGCTGATCAGGTCATTCTTCTCGCACATGACCGCATAGACCTGGTCACCGAAGTGCAGATAGAACAGGCCCTGGCCCCGAACGAAGAAACGGACCTCGTCTTCACTGTGAGTATGCTCATCCAGGAACTTCTGGCGAAACGCCTCTTTCTGCGGGTTATCCGGATTCAGGCTGACCACATCGGCGGTCTGGAATCCGCATTCTTCCTTCAGCCGGGCCACTTCCTCGCTGTAGGCCTCCAGAATCTGCTCCTGGGTGGCATCAGCAGGCAAGTCACGGGTCGGCCATTGCTCGAAGCGAATGCCCTGGGTGGCCAGCAGCTCGCGGATTTCCGACGGGTTTTCCGTCACGGTCCGGGCGTGCTCGGGCTGGTTTTGATCAAAGATGCTCAGGGTGGTCATGGGCGGACCCTCATGGTTTCAAGTTCACATTCAAAGAGGAATTCAAAGGCTTCCACATGGCGCAGGCAATCGGCCATGGTACTACCCCAGGTATACAGGCCGTGGCCCCGGATCAGGTAGCCCGGCTGCTCCGGATGCTCCGCGAACCAGGCCTTGGTCTCCCGGGCGAGCGCATCGATATCCTGGGTGTTGTCGAACACCGGAACCGACAGCACGGATTCGTGGGTCTGCACGCCGGAAAAGGCTTTCTGCAGTTCGTAGCCTTCCAGTTCCAGTGCCCGGCCCGGCTCCAGCAGCCGGCTCAGTACGGTGGCTTTCACAGAATGGGTATGCAGCACCGCGCCGACGTCCGGGAACAGTTCATAAAGGACGGTGTGCAGTCGGGTTTCCGCCGAGGAACGGCAGTTACTCTGGACCGGCTGGCCGGAAAGATCCACCACCATCACATCTCCGGCCCCCAGCTGGCCCTTGTGCCGGCCGGAAACCGTGATCGCAATGTGCTCGTCGTCAATCCGCGCCGAGTAATTGCTGCTGGTGGCCGGCGACCAGCCCCGCTGGTACAGGAAGCGGCCGGCGTCGACGATGGATTCTGCCGCTATGGCGTATCGGGTGACATCAAACACGGTGTTTCTCCACGGACCAGGTGCCAGGGGTTTCCCCGCCGCCCGGAGATTATCAACCCTCATTTGCCGCCATTATAGGGATGCTTGGGCGACCCGCAAATCATGACGTGCAGCAATCAGATCCGCCACGATGGAAATGGCAATTTCTGCCGGCGTCTTGCTGGGAATGTTGACACCGATTGGCGCCCTGAGCCGGGCGAGCGCCGACGCATCCAGCCCCAGGTCGGCGAGTCTCGACCGGCGGGCCTCGGAAGTCTTGCGAGACCCCATGGCGCCGATATAGAACGCCTGTGACTGCAGTGCCGCCAGCAAACCCATATCATCCACCCGGGGGTCATGGGCCAGGGCCAGAATCCCGCACCATTGATCACCATAGCCTTCGGCGATGAGGTCGTCCGGCAAACGTCGACTCAGAGGGATATGCGGATACTGCCAGCCGTCGGCAAAGGTATCCCGAGGCTCGCACAGGGTGACAGTGAATTCGGCGGCCAAGGCAAATTCCGCCACATGGCGCGCCACCTCGCCGGCACCGATCAGCAGAAGCCGGCACTCCGGCTGCAGGGTGTGCACCAGGGTCTGTCCGTCGAAGGCCACGCCATTGCGGGCGTTGCCGTCTGCGTCTATCAGGCCCATTCCGCCACCGACTATCACTTTCCGCGTGATCGGTTGCCGTTCAGAAAGTGCCCTGGACACTCTCTCGATATGAGGCAAGTGGTCCGACGCGACCAGCGGTTCGACCAGCAACCGGATCCGTCCGCCACAGGGCAACTGGAAACGGTCCCGGTCCCCGTCGGTGATGCCGTAATCAATCAGGATAGATTCGACGGGACCCTCGGCGGCGGTTCGCTGCAGCAGATCCTCTTCCAGGCAGCCGCCGGACACCGACCCACTCCAGTAACCCGTCTCCGACACCGCCAGCCACGAGCCAACCGGCCTCGGGGACGAACCCCAGGTTTCCACAATGGTGCACAACCAGACCCGCTCGCCGGCGGCCAGCCAGCGGCGGATACTCTCCATAACGGAGGCCTGGCCGGAAATCACGGGCGCGCTCCCGCAGCCATCAGGCATCCGCCTTCAGAGGCAGGGTGCGTTGGCGCTTGCCGGTCAGCGCAAACAGGGCATTGCCCAGGGCCGGAATTACCGGGGGCACGCCGGGCTCACCGACCCCGGTCGGTGTCTCGGTGCTGTCCACAATCTCCACCTCCACCTCCGGCCGCTCGTACTGCCGCAGCAGGGGGTAGTCGTGGAAGTTGGATTGCTGGACTTCGCCCTGCTCCAGGGTAATTTCCCCGTATAACGCAGCCGTCAGGCCGAACAGGATACCGCCCTCGATCTGGTCAACCACGATCGCCGGGTTGACCACCTGGCCACAATCCACGGCCGCGGCAACCTTGTACACCCGGATCGCCCCATCCTCGAGGCCGGCTTCCACCACCTGGGCCACGTAGGTGCCGAAACTGCGCATCAGGGCAATGCCCCGGGCCCGGCCCTCGGGCACCGGGCTATCCCAGCCGCCCAGCCGCGCCGCCCGATCCAGTACCTCCCGATGTCGGGGCTCGTTCTCCAGCAGGCGGCGACGGAATCGGTAGGGGTCCTGCCCAGCCTCGTGGGCCAGTTCGTCCATGAAGGTCTCGACGGCAAAGCCGTTATGGGAATAGCCCACCGAGCGCCACCAGGTAATGGGAACACCCGGATCTATGTGGGTATGACGGATATCGATATTGGCCACCTGGTAGGGATATTCGATCGCTCCCTCGATGGCGGAGATGTCCTTCGGGGTGGCAATGCCTTCGGCCCAGACCCCGACCTTGCCGAGGGTGTCGTAGAGGAACTTGGGCGTCCACGGGAACTGCGCAGGCCCGGCATTTCGAACGTACCAGTTCAGAATCTGCGGCCCTACGATCTGGTGATCCCAGCCACTGAGCTCGCCATTGTTCAGGCCTGCCTTCATCCGGTGCAACATCGCGGGGCGGTACAGGTCGTGGCGGGTATCCTCCTCCCGGGACCAGATCACCTTCACCGGCCGGTCCATGCGGAACGCGACAGCGGCCGCTTCTTCGATGTAGTCCTGGGTCAGGCGCCGGCCAAAGCCACCACCGAGGAAAGTGGTGTTGATGGTGACCTCGTCCGGGGCCAGATCGGTCACCCGGGCAGCGGCAATCCGACCAAGATCCGGTGCCTGGGTCGGCGCCCAGATCTCCATGTGATCGTTGCGGTACCAGGCCGTGGCGTTCATGGGCTCCAGGGTGGCGTGTGCCAGGTAAGGCTGGCTGTACTCAGCCTCTACCACCTTGCCAGCGTTGGCCAGAACGCTGTCGATATCGCCTTCACTCCGCTCTGACTCGCCGGCATCCTCGTCTGCCGCCTTGCGATAGGTCTCGAATACCTCCGGCGTGGACAGTCCCAGCGCCCCGGAAAAATCCCACTGGACGTCAAGAGCGTCCTGGGCCTTTCTGGCACGCCAGTACCTGTCGGCGACGATGGCCACGCCCCGGTCGATTTCCATGACCTCCAGAACCCCGGGCATGGCCCGGACCTCGCCGCCATTGAACGACTGGACCTTGCCGCCGTAGCGGGGTGAACGGGTGACCACTGCGTACGCCATATCCGGTAGGCTGACGTCAATGCCGTACACGGCTTTGCCGGTGGACTTGGCCCGGGCATCCAGCCGCCGGTTCTGTTTGCCGATGTATTTCCACTCAGCCGCCGGCTTGAGCGCGACGTCCCCGCGCAGAATTTCTTTGGAGGCCAGCTCAACCAGCTGGCCGTAGCGCATGGAATCGATGCCATTGGGGTGGATGACCCGGCCTTCACTGGCCGAGCATTCTTTCGCATCAACCCGCCAGACACCGGCGGCCGCCCGGATCAGCATCTCCCGGGCTTCCGCACCGGCTGTCCTCAGGGGTTCCCAGCTGGTAGCCAGACTGGTGCTGCCACCGGTGAGCTGCAGCTTGTACAAGGGATTCTTGTATTCATCGGCAACCGGGGCAAAGCGCGGCTCGATGGCCTCCGGTGGCACCTCCAGTTCCTCGGCAATCAGGGTGGTCAGGCCGGTATAGGTCCCCTGCCCCATTTCCACCCGCGCCAGGGTGAAATAGATCCGGTCATCCCGGGTAATCTCCAGCCAGGCATCCGGGCGCCATTCGCCGGTCTCTTGCTCATAGCCTGTGGGAAGTCCGGAGCAGCCCGGCAGAGACAGGGAAAGCATAAGACTACCGGAGGCACCGGCACCGACTTTCAGAAAATCCCTTCGGTTCATCACCATATCACGCCTCCTCCTGCGCCGGCTTCTCGCCGGCAACCACGGATTCCACGGCAGCGATGATCCGGCTGTATGTCCCACACCGGCACAGGTTGCCGGTCATGGCCGCAACGATCTCGTCACGGGCCGGAGAGGGGTTGGTCGCCAGCAAATGAGCGGCGCTCATGATCTGCCCGGACTGGCAATAACCACACTGGGGCACGCCATGGTCAATCCAGGCCTGCTGCAAGGCATGCAGCCGGTCGCCACTGCCCAGACCTTCAATGGTGGTCACCTCGCCATCCGCGGCCATTTCCACCGGAGTGGAACAGGAGCGCACCGGCTGCCCGTTCAGGTGCACCGTACAGGCGCCACACAGCCCTGCTCCACACCCGAACTTGGTGCCCGGCAGCCCCAGTTCGTCCCGCAGCACCCATAACAGGGGCGTATCGGCCTCGATATCCAGCGAGTGAGTCTCGCCATTCACTGTCAGGCGCAATGCCATTCCCTCTCTCCTGTGCAGGGGCTATTTACCAGCCCTTTTCTGTTATTAGGGCGCAGGTCGACACCGGGCTTGCTATTTGACGACCTCCTCGCCGTCCTTGTTCACCCAAATCTTACGTTCGCCGGATTCCATCTGACCGTTCGAATTCCAGACCTCGCGGCTCTCCGTAGCTTCCTCGACCTTGCCGTTATCGTTCCAGATCACGCGATCCTTGCAGCCGGCCAGAGCCAGCACTGAGAACACAATCACAACGAACTGCTTAACCACACTTACCTCCAATACCGGTTTATTCCGGTGTTTCAACATGACGCTGGAAAGGAATGGAAACCTTACCGGCTTCCGTGGATTTCACGATTGCGCTGCTTGTCGCGATCACTCTTCCGTACCATGACATACACCGCCCCGGTGCCACCATGGTGTTTTTGGGCCGAATGAAACGCCAGCACATCGTCAAGTTCGGGTAGCCACTTGGCGAGATAGCTTTTCAGCTGGGCGATGCCGTCAGGATTCCGCTCGCCCTTTCCGTGAAGGATGATCACGGAGCGGAGACCGTAACGGACGCAATCACCAATAAACGTAAACACTTCCCGCCGGGCCTGCTCAACGGTCATCCGGTGCAGGTCAAGGCGGGCCTCAATGGGATACTGACCCAGGCGCAGCTTGCGAAAAACGCCGTGCTGGATGCCCGGGCGCTGCCAACTCAGAATATCGTGCGCGGTCAGCTGCTCCACCATATCGGAAGTCAGCGGATTGACATCCTTCAGGGGTTTCTCCACGGCCGCGCGCTGACGCTCCAGATGACCCGGAGTCAGTTCCCTGGGCGTGGAGACCTCCGCCCGGTTTGGTTTGCGGATGCGCCGGACGTCCTTCATTTCTTCCAGGAAGGCCAGGCGCTCATCTTTACTGGTCATGGATCGGTTTGTATCTGGATTGATTGATATCAGAACTTTACCACCGCCCCGGTATACCATAAAGAAAGCAACCACCCACTCTGCCGCCTGCGACCAAAATCGTAGGGCCCGATCCCGTGCCCTGCACTACACTCAGGCGGACAATAATAACGAGCGAACGGATCCGGACATGGCCTCGAATCAGGACAGTAACCGCCCCCAGAACACCCGCGCCATCATGAGCTTCCTGCGGGAGCATGCACCTTTCTCCAGCATGGACGATGCCCATCTGGCCCATTTTGCCGAGCATGCGACCCTGCGGTTCTTTGCCGATGGCGATGAGGTGCTCTCCCCGGATGACGGCATCGTCAAACGATTTTACGTGGTCAAACAGGGACGGATCCGTGGCGAACGCCACAATGACAAAGAAGACCGGACCGAAACCACCTTTGAAATCAGCCGCGGCGAATGCTTTCCCCTGGCAGCACTGATCGGTGAACGCCCGACTCGCACACTGCACCGGGCTGACGGCGACACCTTCTGCCTGAGCATCGAGCAGGATGCCTTTATTACCCTGTTTTCCGAGAGCGACCCGTTCCGCGACTTCTGTCTCAGGGGCGTCAGCAGCCTGCTTGATCAGGTGAACCAGCGCATCCAGTCCAACGCCATGGCGTCCATGGGGTCCAGCAATAGCCTGGATACCCCGCTGGAGCGCTATGCCTTGCGCAACCCAATCGTCTGCTCTCCGGATCTACCGGTGCGCAAGGCCGTAGCACGCATGCACGAGAACAATGTCGGCAGCATCATTATTACCGACGACAACCGGCATCCGATCGGCATTTTCACCCTGCGTGACTTGCGCACCATGATCGCCGAGGAAAAGGGCCCCCTGGATACACCGGTCCGCCAGGTGATGACAGCCGAGCCCTGCCGCCTGCCCGCCGGCGCAGACGCCTTTGAAGCTGCCATGCTGATGGCCGAGCACCATTTCGCCCACTTGTGTGTGGTTGACGATGAGCAACGCCTGATTGGCGTGGTCTCCGAGCGGGACCTGTTCGCGCTGCAGCGGGTGGATCTGGTCAACCTGGCCCGCACCATAGGCACCGCTACCCATCTGCGCACCCTGGTAAGCCTGCGCAGCGACGTGTCCCGGCTGGTGGACGCCATGCTGGCTCATGGTGCCGATTCCGGCCAGGTGGTGAAGATCATCACCACCCTTAATGACGTCACCGTGCGCCGCGTACTGGAACTGAACCTGCAGAAGAACGATCCCGGCATCCCCTTCACCTGGCTGACCTTTGGTTCCGAGGGTCGACAGGAGCAAACCCTGCTCACCGACCAGGACAACGGCATCCTCTTCCGGACGCCAGAGGGGATGACCGAGGAGCAGGTTCGGGAGAAGCTCTTGCCCTTCGCCCAGACCGTTAACAAGGAGCTGGCCGAGTGCGGCTTCACCCTGTGCAAGGGCAACATCATGGCCAGCAACCCGAAGCTGTGCCTGAGCAACCGGGAATGGGATGACTGGTTCATCCGATTTATCGATGCCTCCACACCCCAGAACCTGGTGTACTCATCGATATTCCTGGACATGCGGGCGGTGTTCGGCCCAACCGAACCCTTGCATGAACTCCTGGAAAAGGTCCTGACACGAATCCGCAAGAACGCCCTGTTCCAGAAGATGCTGGCCGGCAACGCGCTGCAGCGCAAACCACCCCTGACCATGTTCCGCAATTTCCGTTACCTGAACGAGGAGAAGAAACACGCGCTGGATCTCAAACGTCAGGGTCTGGCGCCGTTTGTGGAATCGGTGCGGGTATTCGCCCTCGCCAATGGCGTGGAGACCGCCAATACCCTGGAACGGATGGAAGAACTGGCAAAGAAGGGTGTTTTCGACCCCAAGGATGCCAATGCCTGGAAAGAAGCCTACAGCCTCATCCAGGCCATTCGCATGCGCGCCCACCAGGAAATGCTGTCCCGTGGTGAGGAGCTGACCAACTACATTGATCCGGATGACCTGAACCCGCTGGACCGGCGGATCCTGCGCGAGTCCTTCCGTCAGGCCCAACGACTCCAGCAGAAGCTGGAAGTCACCTATCAACTCTGAGAGCCGGACAGGATGCTGGACTACATCAAACAATGGCTGGAGCGGCGCCGGGCTGGCCAGATCGGCGAGCACGACCGGGAAAACCTCCCGACCCCGAAAAGTGCCGGTGACCAACTGCTTTCCGACTGCCGGCTCATCGTACTCGACCTCGAAACCACCGGTCTTAACGCAGCCAGGGACGAGGTGATCGCCATTGGCGCGGTGGCCATCAGTGGTGGCGTGATCCACCTGGATGACCAGTTCGACCTGATTCTCAGGCGGCCCGAACTGGATATCAGCGAAACGGTCCTGATTCATGGCATCGGGCCGGAAGCCCTGACCCAGGGCCACGAAACCGAAGATGCCCTGCTGTACCTGCTCGAATGGATGAACGGGGATCCGGTGCTTGCCTACCACTCGGCGTTCGACCAGAAATTCCTGGAAAAAACGCTCAAGGCCCAGCTTGGCTATACCCAGCCACACCTGTGGATCGATGTGGCCGACCTGCTACCGGCATTTTTCCCGGACGCCAAAACCGGTGGCAAGCGCCTGGACAACTGGGCAGATTTCTTCGGGCTTGAGGTGAGCGAACGCCATCATGCGGCTGCCGATGCTCTGGCCACTGCCGAACTCACCCTGGTGGCGCTGAACAAAGCCCGGAAGGAAGATGTAAAAACCCTGAAAAATTTGAATGACAAACTCCGATATCAACGGAGATTGCAAAACATGCACCGTTTTTGAGGGAGGGCAAAACCGCTTCACAAAATTGACCAATCCCAAGGCAAATTACTGAGAATTAGACCTTTTGCCAATATCTATATGTTGGTTGACCAGTAAAGTCATTAGGGACAACAGTCGGAGAAGTACTTATATGAATAATAAATTCTCTAACCGAAATACCTCACCAAAAATCCATCCAACCTCCACAACAACAACACAGGAGTGAATCCTATGTCAGGTCATAGCTACGACGCTGAAAACTACTGGAAGGCGAACCTCCGCCTGATATTCGGGAGCCTGATTGTCTGGGCCCTGGTATCTTATGGCTGCGCCATCCTGCTTCGTCCGATGCTGGCGGGCATTCCCGTTGGCGGAACCGACCTGGGCTTCTGGTTCGCCCAGCAGGGCTCCATCCTTACCTTTATCGCTCTGATCTTCCACTACGCGTGGCGCATGAACAAGATCGACGAAAAATTCGGCGTACACGAGGAGTAAGGACGAATGAGCCAATTT
The DNA here is from genome assembly GCF_039523335.1 of Marinobacter szutsaonensis. NCBI lineage: Bacteria > Pseudomonadati > Pseudomonadota > Gammaproteobacteria > Pseudomonadales > Marinobacteraceae > Marinobacter > Marinobacter szutsaonensis. Next base: position 110,350 of record NZ_BAAAFC010000004.1, read on the forward strand.
GCAATCAACATCATTTTCGTAGGGGGCTCTTTCCTCCTCTATATCCTGATTGCTATCTGGGCGAAAGCCGGTAGCACCAAGGACTTCTACGTTGCCGGTGGCGGCGTTCACCCGGTCACCAACGGTATGGCGATCGGTGCAGACTGGATGTCAGCGGCATCCTTCATCTCCATGGCGGGTCTGATTGCCGCCGGTGGTTACGCCAACTCCACCTTCCTCATGGGCTGGACCGGTGGTTACGTGCTGCTGGCCATGCTGCTGGCTCCGTACCTGCGGAAGTTCGGCAAGTTCACGGTTCCGGAGTTCATCGGCGACCGCTTCTACAGCAAGAATGCCCGCCTGGTGGCGGTTATCTGCCTGATCGTCGCATCCGTGACCTACGTAATCGGTCAGATGGCCGGTGCCGGTGTTGCCTTCTCCCGCTTCCTGGAAGTTGACGCGACCCTGGGTCTGATCATCGCCGCGGTTGTGGTATTCATGTACGCCGTTATGGGTGGCATGAAGGGCATCACCTACACCCAGGTTGCCCAGTACTGCGTACTGATCATCGCCTACACCATCCCGGCGGTATTCATCTCCCTGCAGCTGACCGGCAACCCGCTGCCGCCGCTGGGTCTGTTCTCAACCCACACTGACTCCGGCCTGCCGATTCTGGAGAAACTGAACCAGGTCATCACCGACCTCGGCTTCAACTCCTACACTGCCGACATCGACAACAAGCTGAACATGGTTCTGTTCACCCTGTCCCTGATGATCGGTACTGCTGGTCTGCCGCACGTTATCATCCGGTTCTTCACCGTTCCCAAGGTAGCTGACGCACGCTGGTCCGCCGGCTGGGCCCTGGTCTTCATCGCCCTGCTGTACCTGACTGCTCCGGCCGTTGCTTCCATGGCTCGCCTGAACCTGATGACCACCATCTACCCGGATGGCACTGACGCGGCTCCGATCCTGTACGAAGAGCGTCCGAACTGGGTCAAGGAGTGGGAAGTCACCGGTCTTATCCAGTTTGAGGACAAGAACAACGACGGCCGTATCCAGCACTACAACGCCAGCGAGTCCTTCCAGTCTGAAGCGGACGCGCGTGGCTGGGCTGGCAACGAGCTGACCGTTAACCGGGATATCCTGGTACTGGCCAACCCGGAAATCGCCAACCTGCCCGGCTGGGTAATCGGCCTGATTGCCGCCGGGGGTCTGGCAGCCGCACTGTCCACAGCGGCAGGTCTGTTGCTGGCGATCTCCTCTGCGGTGAGTCACGACCTGATCAAGGGTTCCATTAACCCGAACATCACGGAGAAAGGCGAACTGCTGGCAGCCCGGATCTCCATGGCTGTGGCAATCGTGGTGGCCACCTGGCTTGGCGCAAACCCACCGGGCTTCGCGGCACAGGTAGTAGCTCTGGCGTTCGGTATCGCCGCAGCCTCCCTGTTCCCGGCGCTGATGATGGGTATCTTCTCCAAGCGCGTAAACAACGTTGGTGCTATCGCCGGTATGCTGTCCGGTCTGGCCTTCACCCTGATCTACATCTTCGTGTACAAGGGCTGGCTGTTCATCCCGGGCACCAACAACCTGCCGGATACCCCTGAGAACTGGGTACTGGGCATCTCCCCGCTGTCCATCGGTGCGGTTGGTGCAATCGTCAACTTTGCGGTAGCCTTCGTTGTATCCAACGCAACTGAAGAACCGCCCGTTGAGATTCAGGAGCTGGTTGAAAGCGTCCGTTACCCGCGTGGTGCCGGTCAGGCTCAAGACCACTAAGCAACAACTCAACCTGATTCATTCTATGAATTGACAGGTTGAACCTGAACGGGCTTCCTCATCGAGGGAGCCCGTTCTTTTTTTGAGGAAGTAGATTTATGTTCTGGACCTTTATCGCCACTGTCTTTTGCGGCCTCGGCGCGGCCGGTATTGCCCTGGGTATCCGCGCCCTGACCCGCAACAAGGCTCCCCGCTGGCTCATCCCGGTATTTGCCGGCGCCGGCATGCTCGGCTATCTCATCTATGGCGAGTACACCTGGTACGATCACAAGCAAACCCTGCTGCCCGAAGAGGCCGTGGTTGTCGGTACCGAAAGTGACGGCATTCTCTGGCGCCCGTGGACGTTTGTGTTCCCCTATGTCACCGCGTTCTCCACCGTGGATGTGGAGAGCATCAGTCGCGACACCGACAACCCGAACATCGTGCGCTTTACCCTGTACCGTTTCGAACAAAAGATGACTGATGCAGTCTCCCATCGGGTGCATATCATCAACTGCGAAAGCCGTGAGCTGGTCCCGCTGGGCGCTGACGGAACACCCCGGGTGGACAACATGAAGGTCCTTGAATCGGGCAACCCGCTGTTTCAGACCGTCTGCGTCGACTGACCGGAGGTTTGAAACGGAGATTCCAAGCTGATTTAACGAGAAGAGCGTTTCATGATTAGCGCCTGGCTGCTGGTATTAATCTCGATTACCTACATTTCCATCCTGTTTGTCATCGCCTGGGCCGGTGACAGGCACCCGGGACTGTACCGAAAACGCCTGGCGCGAACCCACATCTACGCCCTTTCCCTCGCGGTCTACTTCACCTCCTGGACGTTCTATGGTGCTGTCGGCCGCGCCACCCAGGAGGGACTGGGTTTCCTGCCGATCTATCTCGGCCCGTTGCTGGTGTTCATCTTCGGAGCTCCTCTGCTCCGGCGCATCATTTACATCAGCAAGCGCAACAACAGCACCTCGATCGCAGACTTCATTGCCTCTCGGTACGGCAAATCCCAGCTTCTGGCGGCCATGATCGCCACCTTTGCCCTGATCGGCAGCGTGCCCTATATCGCGCTCCAGCTGAAAGCCATCGCCATGGGCTTCAACGTGCTGTCCGAGAGCGGCACCGGCTACCAGGAGCTCAGCTCCGCTGCCTGGAACGATTCGGCCTGGTACATCACCCTGGCCCTTGCGGTTTTTACCGTGCTGTTCGGTACCCGGCACCTGGAATCCACCGAACATCACCGGGGCATGATTCAGGCAGTCGCATTCGAATCCCTGATCAAATTGATAGCGTTCGTTGCCGTCGGTCTGTTTGTAGGATTCGGCCTGTACAACGGTTTCGGCGACCTGTTTGACCAGGTCCGGACAGCGGATCTTGCCGGTGCGCTGACCACCGACGGACTGGAGGCGCCAGCCTTCATCACCCAGACCCTGGTGGCAATGCTGGCGATTATCTGCCTGCCCCGGCAATTTCATGTGATGGTGGTGGAAAACACCGACCACCGGGACTTTGAAGTGGCACGCTGGGCGATGCCGATCTACCTGGTCGTTGCCAGTGCGTTCGTCCTGCCCATCGCCGCCGCCGGTCTGCTTTCGCCGGATCCCATCATGGGCAATCCGGACATCCTGATCCTGCAGCTGCCTATCTTTGCCGGCGAAGAGTGGCTGGCGATACTCGTCTTCCTCGGCGGTGGTTCGGCAGCGGCGGCGATGGTGATTGTCTGCTCGGTCGCCATTGCCACCATGGTCAGTAACGAGATCATCATGCCGGCGCTGCTGAAGTTCTTCCGCCCCGGCATGAACCGGCGCACGGACCTCAGCTACCTGCTGCTCAGCATCCGCCGTGTCGCCATCTTCGTGGTTCTGTTGACCTCCTACGGTTTTTACCGGATGGCCGGCGAGGACTACAGCCTGACCGCCTTCGGCTTGCTGTCCTTCGCTGCGGCGGCCCAGTTCGGCCCGGCACTGGTGGGCGGCATTATCTGGCGCCGGGGCAATTACATGGGCGCGGTCTGGGGCCTGGCCCTGGGCTTCCTGATGTGGTGCTACACCCTGCTGCTGCCGGCACTGGCGACCACCGGCTGGATTGCCGACAGCCTCATCAACCATGGTCTCTGGGGCCTGGGATGGACCCGACCCACGGCCCTGTTCGGTTCGGACCTTGACCAGACCAGCCACGGCATCATCTGGAGTCTCGGGATCAACACCGTGACCTATATCGTGCTGTCCATGCTGACCCGTCAGCGGGTGCGCGAGAAGATCCAGATCGCCTCGTTTTTCCACGACCCCCAACCCAAGGCGGAGACCGCCCATCACCAGAGCTGGCAGGGGGAGATCCTGATCTCGGACCTGCAGGCGCTGACTGACCGCTTCATGGGCGAGGAGCGCTCCGAAACCATCTTCCGGAACTACGAGCGGCGTAACGCCATTCGTCTGCATCCGCACAGGCCGGCCTCAACGCACCTGATGAAGTACATCGAGCGGCAACTGGCTTCGGTGATTGGCGCTTCCACCGCCCGCGTGGTGCTGGAATCCACCCTCACCGGCCGGGACATGCAGATCGAGGATGTGGTCAGCATTGTCGATGAGGCGTCCCAGGCGATGACGTTCAGCCGGGAGCTGCTGCAATCGGCCATCGAGAACATAAGCCTCGGGGTCTCGGTAGTGAATCACCAGCAGCAACTGGTGGTCTGGAACCACCGCTACCTTGAGCTGTTCAATTACCCCAAGGGTTTTGTTCGGGTTGGCCGCCCGGTGGAAGACCTGATGCGCTACAACCTCACCAACGCCAATCATTCCGCCCGACGCATCGATGAGATCATTGCCGACCGCTGTAACAGCATGCGCGAAGGCAAGCCGATGTCTTACGAACGCCAACGCCCCGATGGCACGGTGCTCCGGATCGACGGCAGTCCCATTCCCGGTGGCGGCTACGTGACCACCTTCCAGGACATCACCGCCATGCGCCGCACCGAACAGGCGCTGAAAGAGACCAATATCTACCTGGAACAACGGGTCAAGGAACGTACCCAAGAGCTGCAGGTCATCAACGAGCAGATGCTCAAGGCCAAATCCGTGGCCGAGCAGGCCAACCAGAGCAAGACCCGGTTCCTGGCCTCTGCTAGCCACGACCTGCTGCAACCGCTCAATGCCGCCCGTCTGTTCACCTCTGCCCTTGCCGGAAAGGCGAATGATGGCGAAACGAGGGAGTTGGTGGAGCATATCGACAGCTCCCTGGGTGCAGCGGAAGAAATCATCAGTACCCTGCTCGACATCTCCAAGCTGGATGCCGGGGCTCTGGAGCCGGATATCGGCGTGTTCCCGGTCAACGAACTGTTACGCCATCTTGCGACCGACTTCACCGCCATCGCCAAGGAGCAGGGGCTGGAGCTGCATGTGGTGCCCAGCACCGCCTGGGTAAGGTCTGACGCCAAACTGCTGCGGCGGGTGGTCCAGAACTTCCTGTCGAATGCCATCCGGTACACACCGAGCGGCAAGATCCTGATGGGGTGCCGGCGACTGAAGGGGTACCTGCGGATCGAGGTGTGGGATACCGGCCCCGGTATTCCGGAGGACCAGCTGGCCCACATCTTTGAGGAATTTCGGCGTTTCCAGCATGGACGTGACAAGAAAGGCCTCGGGCTGGGACTGGCGATCGTCGACCGGATCAGCGGCATGCTCAACCATCCGGTCAGTGTCCATTCGATACAGGGCCGGGGTAGCGTGTTCGGAATCACTGTGCCTTTGGCTGCTCCGGAACAGACTCAGCAAAGCGCCAAGCCCTCCTCCGGGTCCAGACGGGTCTCAAGCCTGGGAGGCCTGCAAGTACTGTGTATCGACAATGATCCGACCATTCTTCAGGGCATGGCTGCGTTGCTTGGGAACTGGCAGTGCGACGTGACCTCAGCGGAGAGCCTTGAGGATGCGCTGGAGAAGCTCGATGGCCGGCAGCCGGATATCATTCTTGCCGATTACCAGCTGGATGATAACCGCAATGGTCTGGATGCCATGGACAGCCTCAGAGCGGCTATCAGCGACGATATTCCCGGGATTCTGATTACCGGGTATATGGCCCCTGAAGTTCGGGAGGATGCCATCGAAAGGGGCTACCAGATTCTCTACAAGCCGGTGAAGCCTGCGGCCCTGCGGGCGATGGTGAACAAGCAGTTGAAGCAGAAGCGGGGGTGATGGGCAGCTCTCCTCTTAGCTGGTTTGTGGCGTGCATAGAAAACCCCGGTGCCTGTTGGGCCCGGGGTTTTCTTTTGGCGAAAGGAGAGGCTTGGGCAGCACTGCGTGCTGCAAATGACCTACTTTGCTCACGCTGTCGCGCTGGGCCCTTCGGGCCCAGCGTCGCTGCGCTCCGCTGTCCTGCGGCTGCCATTGGCAGGCTTGTCGCATGGGAATATGGGAATAGTATTCGGGCAGGCAGTGCTTCGCAGTGCAGACGATGACCCGGAGCACACCGAGACAGGGTGCTCGTCCTTACCTGAGCGAGCGATGCTCGCTCTGCCTTCGGCACCGGTGCGGACACTCTCGTAGGTCATCTCTTTCTTGCAGCTAATAAAAAACCCCAACACCTTACGGTGCTGGGGTTTTGGTATTAAGAGCCTGACGATGACCTACTCTCACATGGGCCATGCCAC